>JAQVQN010000084.1 GCA_028701555.1 Kiritimatiellia bacterium
ACTGCCCACAGCGCGAACAATACAGGCATGCCGACCAAAATCGCCACTAGCATCATGCTCATAAGTGTTTCCCTTCCATTTGATAGAATCAGTATAGCACCCAAAACAATCTGCTCCAACACGAAAGCGACGGGGTGCAGCGCAACGAAAACAAGCTATAACCAGCACAACTCGTTTTTTCTGAAGTGAAATTGCGTCCTCAACCCTGTAATTTCAGGCTTCAAATGCGGGCAGGGGTAGAGTATAGTTAAAAGACCATGTTGAAAGGATACCGTTCCCTGCTTTTTTATGCCGCCTCCGCCCTGCTCCCGGTGACTGCAGACTGCGTTTCTGCTGATTGCGGCGGGTCTGCAGCCTGGCGATCGCTGCAGCATGTGCAAAATGCTATCGGAGCCACAAATTGTTCTTGGGATGGGGACGCCGTGGCTTTCACCAACTCCCGGCAAACCGTGCGTTTCTACCACAGTCGCCGCAAAGCCGATATCAACGGCGTCACAGTATGGCTCAACGCCCCACCATACGGATCGGCGCCAAAAGGCGACTGGCGTATGGCGGGCATCGATCTTGACTTGCTGCACTTGGCTGTGCTGCCGGAGACCGAAGGCCCAAAAAAAAGTTTGCACGTCATGCTCGACCCGGGTCACGGCGGCAGCGATAACGGCGCCCGCAGCCTGGATCCGCCGGTCAATGAGAAGGATCTGACACTGGAACTGTCCCGGAAAATAGGCGCCGCGCTTAAAGATCTGGGCTTCAAGGTCAGTTATACGCGTACCGACGACTCGACTCTGACGCTGGACGAACGCTCGCGGCTCGCTCGCAAAAAAAAGGCCGACCTTTTCATCAGTGTCCACGCCAACCACGCGGGCAATAAGTCTGCCCAAGGCATAGAGACATATGTACTCCCGCCTAGCGGCTATCCAGGAACCGCTGAAGGCAGCCGCGCGCGCGGCTGGCAGATCGGCAACCGCAATGATTACCACAACACGTTGCTCGGATTTTCGATCCACCGTGAACTGACAGTGCTCACAGACGCCATCGACCGCGGACTCAAACGGCAATCGTTTTTTGTGCTGCGCGAGACAAGCTGCCCAGCAGTGCTTCTCGAGTTCGGCTTCCTCTCCAACACCGAGGAGACCCTCCGTATGCTGGACCCGGATTGGCAGATCCAGAGCGCCGCCGCTGTTGCAGCCGGAATTTCGTCATACGCCAAAAAAGTCGACATCCTCGACCAGTCGGTGGCGCTGAAAAGAGCTAAAGACGCCGAGGCCAATGAGCGATGGCGCAAATATTTGGCGGAACGCGCCGCCCCGCAGGAGGCTCCTGAACAAACCAACTCCGCTAGCCGTCAAGATGCTGAGCTTGCCGCAGAAAGCGAGCCGGAAACGCTAACGATGGTGGTCAGCAACCCAAAGCCCATGCCTTCTTTCGCAGTCGTGCCCGAGCCCTCTCCGGCGAAAATGCACATAACCGCCCCGCCTCCCGTCTCAGCAAACATAATCAAAACCACGCCCGCAGAGCTGCCGCCCCGTTTAGCTGATGACGAACTATCGTCATCACCCCTTCCTAAAGTGACGATCATCACCGGCACCAACACCGCGCCGGTCCAGATCGATGCTCTGCTTGATTTTTATGAAACCGGCAAGGCCCAAAACCCATGAAAAACATATCCAGCAATGAAAACACGCGCGACACCGACCAACGGATGCAGCGGCAACAGCTTTTGCATACGGTTCTTTTGTCTGTAGCCGTGCTGCTGATCCCGATACTCACAGGCATTCTGCTCGTACTGGCCGCACACAAAATAAAGGCGACGAGATTGCCGCCTGCCGCCGAGAGCGCAGTGAGCGTGGCTAACCGCCTTTACGAATTAGGTACAGCCACAAACAAACTGCTTCTGATTAGTCTGCGTCATGACTTACGCTCTAAAGGCTTGCCTTTCGAGGAAGTCAACCTACGGCTGTGGGCCACGGAACTATCGGAGCCGGAAAAACTGTTCCACGTTAACCCGCCCGAAAACGGAAAAATGTGGAACTGGCATCTTTCGCACAACGGCTTATATGCTGTGGCGGTGACGGTGCAAACCGACGAACTTGATCGCCGTATGGTCGGACTCTACGATATCATTCAAAACAAATGGCTGTGGCACAGCAAAATCCTCTGGCCAGATTCACACGGGCAACCTTACATCTTCAACAACCATCTGATCCTGCGCTACACCAAAAACGCCGTACGCTTCGCGCTCGAGCTAGATGATGCCGGACGCATCATCAGCATCGACTCCTTAGGCCCGGGCCAAAGCGAGCCCATTCAGCCACCGCCGCCTGACCCGACGCTGCCGGGAACAGTGGTAGCGATAAACAATGGCGTGACGTTCACGGTCAACCCAGAGACCTTTGCTCTGTGCGGCTACGCCTCCACAAGACTGCCTGGCCTACGCTATGCCGGCAAAGGTGACGACAACACCGTTTTTTCGGGAAACGGTCTTTTGAAGTTCATTGCCAAGGAAGGCAAGATCTCTGTATACGACAGTCTAACCCATACTGCCCTGCAACAGATAGATGCTTGGCGTCACAACGCCAACACAAGGGTTACTGGTATGCGCACCGACAACGCAGGCTCGCATCTGTCTGTATACCTCTCCACTGAATTCGCAGAAACGCCTCCGGTAAAGCGCAACTGGCAAGTCACCGTCAAACTGTACACCGGCCAGAAGGAAACACTCTTTAACCAGGATTCCGACAGCCCCAAGCGTCAGCCAAACCTCCAGGCAAAGTCGCCGGACGGACAGTGGCTTTTAGTCGCTACGGGCGATAACACGTTGACGCTGTCATGCGCCGCTTCCGGCCGTATAGTTGCGCAGATGCCCCTCGGTGCTCTGGGCATCAAAGGCTCAGTCAACGATCTCTCGTTCCTGGAGGGCGGACGCCACCTGCTCATACGGCAAGCGGACAATTTCTGGCTGCTGGATTTTGTTGTGGCCAAAGGCTACGGCGACCTGCTGGCGCGACTTGCCACAAGTGCAGACCAGACCGATTGTGACGCGCCGCTGCCGCCCAACCACCGCCTGCTAAGGGCTCAACCGCTTCATGACAACTCTTTCGAGATCGACTCCGATACCTTGGCTTATATCAAAGCATCCAACAGCCCGCTACCCTCTGTCCTGACGCTAAAAGCAGAGCTGCTGGCAGCCAATCAGGCTTGGGGATACACCGCCGCCGTGCTCGAAAAGGTTGACGCATTGCAGGAGTATGACACCAGGGCACCGCGCGTGAACCTGCTGCTGCTGGCACGCTGCCAGCTTCTAGCAGGCGACAATGCCAAGGCCCGCAACACCTGCCGCACCGCACTCAAAAAAATGAGTGCCGACCCTTCGCCCCATAACCGCATGATCCGCTACCAACTGCAAGGTTTATACTTTGCCGAAGGTTTATGATCAGGAAAACAGGAGACACATGAAATGGACAACCAAGAATTTATAAAAACCCTTTGTGACTTTAATTCCGACACGCGTCGCCGAGCACTGCAAAAGCTTGCGGATGCAGCGGTTTTTCCGGAGCCCGGCACGAATTTCAACATGCACTGCCATTCGTTCTTCTCCTATAACTCCGCTGGCTGGTCTCCGTCGCGCGTGGCTTATGAATGCCGTGCGCGTGGACTGTGCGCAGCGGCTTTGTGCGACTTCGACGTGCTGGACGGGCTCGATGAGTTCTTGGAAGCAGGACGCATGCTGTCTCTGCGCTCTGCAGTACATCTTGAAACAAGGGTTTTTGTCAAAGAACTGGCTGATACTGACATCAGCTCGCCCGGCGAACCCGGGGTCGCCTATATCATGGGCTGCGGTTTCACGGGCGTCCCTGAGCCCGTTAGCGCACAAGGCAAGGTTCTGGCCAGCCTGCGCCAAGGCGCCCAAGACCGCAATCTTTCGCTGATCGCACGCGTCAACGCAGCCCTGCCCGCCATCGCAATTGATTACAGTATAGACGTCCTGCCGCTTACGCCTAAAGGCGTCGCAACAGAACGCCACATCGTGCGCGCTTATAATACGCAAGCGCAGAAATCATTCCCTGATAAGGTCGCCCGGGCTGCCTTCTGGGCTCCGCTCTTGAAATGCTCCACAGATGAATTCCCGGTGATCGAGGCTGATGTCCCTGTGATGGAAGACTTGATCCGCAACGCCCTCGCCAAACGCGGCGGCCTTGGCTATATCCAGCCAGACGAAAAAACCTTTCCGACCGCCGAAACCTTTGTCGCATGGGTACGCGCTTGCGGCGCGATACCTACCATCGCCTGGCTTGACGGGACCAGTGGCGGGGAGGCCGACGCTAATAAGCTGCTTGATCTCATGACCGGTATGGGATGCGCATCTTTGAACATCATACCTGACCGTAACTGGAATCTGAAGAAACCCGAGGAAGCCGCCCGCAAACAGGCGCTTCTGGAAGAAGTCGTAAAAGGGTGCGTGCGCCGACACCTGCCCATCAATGTCGGCACGGAAATGAATAAGGGCGGACTGCCGTTTGTAGATGATATCACCAGCGGTGTGCTTAGCAAATATGCCGAAACCTTTACTCTGGGTATGCGGGTTATGGTCGGACAGACCTTGCTGGGCATCTACGCCAACGCGCCTTATCTTGGCGAACGGGCCGCAGCGGAATTCAAGGACATCGCGCAGCGTAACGCCTTTTACGCGGCTGTAGGCGCATTGCCCGCGTTGACCAATCGGCTGGCCGACAAACTGATCGAGGTCGGCTACGATAAAGCCTTCCGCATGATAGCCGACTCCGCTGCAGAAGCTCGCTGGCTCTGCTAAACAAGATTGACCCTTTAGAGGCTTTTGCGACATACTTATCCCTGAAACAAAAAAGGTGCCTTTTATGACTATATCTGGAACTTACACCGCTTTGGTGACACCGTTTAACAAGAACGGCAGTGTCGACTATACCGCACTGCGCGACCTTGTGCAGTGGCAGATCGCGAACGGTGTGGAAGGCTTGGTGCCTGTGGGCACAACCGGCGAATCCCCAACTCTTAATTTCAACGAGCATGTGAAAGTGATCGAGGCCACAGTCGAGGCATCCGCTGGCAAAATCCAAATCATAGCTGGCACCGGCGCCAATTCGACATCCGAAGCCCTGGAACTCACTAACGCAGTGCTTAAATCAGGCATCGATGCCTCACTGCAGGTAACGCCCTACTATAATCGTCCGAATTCCGAAGGCCTCTACCGCCATTTCGCGGCTGTGGCCGATCTAGGTCTGCCCGTAGTGCTTTACAATGTGCCCGGACGCGCCGGGCGGGAAATACCGCTGGATGTGGTGGTGCGCTTAGCATCGCATGCGAAGGTGGCCGCCATAAAAGAGGCCGCTGGCAGCGTTGACCGGGTCAGTGCCATACGCGACGCGTGCGAGTTGCCTGTGGTTTCGGGCGACGACAGCCTGACGCTGCCGATGATCAGCGTCGGGGCCTGCGGAGTTATCAGCGTGGCTTCCAACGTCATGCCAAAAGAAGTCTCCACTATGGTGCGACTCGCGCTCAACAATGACTTCCCGGCAGCCCGCGAGTTACACCGCGCCTGCTATCCTCTGTTCAGGGATCTTTTCATCGACACTAACCCGGTGCCCGTCAAAACGGCTCTGGCCATGATGAACCGCACAGGCCCCGATTTCAGGTTGCCGTTGTGCGAGCCGACCGAGAGGGTCAGGGAGCAACTCTCCCGTACTTTGCGCAGCCTCGGACTTATTTAACCGTTTTAGAACAACACACTATATGAAAATCGCGATTCTTGGAGCTGCCGGACGCATGGGACAAAACCTATTGCGCTGTGCCGGAAAAATTGAAGGCTGTGAAATAGTCGCCGCCACCGAAAGACCTGACCATACTGCAATCGGCAAGAGCGTTAACGCCACTAACGACACTCGGCTTGACACACTTTCAGACGATATGCGCTATACAGCGGAGTGGCCATCCAATGCCGAGGCCGTAATCGATTTTACCTTCCATACCACCGTCATTTCTAACCTGACGAATGCGGTCGCATGCCAACAGTCCTATGTGCTGGGCACCACCGGCCTGTCCGAGGCCGAGAAATCCGCAGTGCGCGAGGCTGCCACTAAAATACCTATCGTCTGGGCACCGAACATGAGCTTGGGCATTAATCTGCTGATCGAACTGGTCCGCCGCTCTGCCGCTATCCTCGGACCGGAATATGACGCGGAAATTGTCGAAATCCACCATCGTCTCAAGAAGGACGCGCCTAGCGGGACAGCGCTCGGTCTAGCTGAAGCCCTCGCGGAGGGGCGCGGTGTGAACCTCGATGAAGTCGCGTGTTACGGTCGCGAAGGCATAACCGGAGAAAGGCCTAAAGGCGAGATTGCGGTACATGCGCTGCGCGGCGGCGCGGTGGTCGGCGACCACACCGTCATGTTTGTGGCCGACGAAGAACGTATCGAACTAGCCCATAAGGCCAACAGCCGCGAGGCGTTCGCCTCTGGTGCCCTGCGCGCCGCGCTTTGGCTGTCTGGCCGGACGCCGGGTATCTACAACATGCGGCATGTGCTGGGCTTTGAGCCTGTGTGACACAGGAGGGTTATGGTGCAAGCCGATCTTCCTTGCCGCATGACCGCGCATGAAGCCGCGCTTTCACTGGGCAGCAACTTAGGCGATCGCTGGCAGTGGCTTAAACAGGCGTGTTCCCTTATAGACTGCCACCCAGATGTGCGCATCACTGCGTCCTCCCCTGTCTATGAAACCGAACCTTGCGGCGCACCAGACGCTTTCGCCGGACTGAATTACCTCAACATGGTCGTTGTCGTGGCGACCGATCTGCCGCCGCTTGTTTTATCCGAAGCCATCCATGCCATCGAGAGCCGTATGGGGCGTAGACGTTCCGTTCTGCCGAACCTGCCACGCAATATTGACATCGACATAATCTGTTTCGGCGAACTCACGATGAACACCCATGCCTTGATCCTGCCCCACCCTCGCGCCCATCTGCGCCGCTTCGTGCTTCAGCCGCTCTCAGATCTCCTTCCACACCTACTCCTGCCCGGTCAAAGCCGGTCCGTGACGGAGTTGCTGAATGGCCTGCCGGAAACACCGCAGGTCAAACGCTTGAACTAGGAGTTTAATCTCCTAATTCCTAACTGCGGGTGCTTGCGACCAGACAGCCAGTGTGATATTTTTATCAGCCATGAAGACCTTGATCAAATATTCAATGGGCGTCGGCGACCGCTTCGGCCAGCAAGGCTCGGCTCAGCTCGAAGCCTTCCGCCTCTTGCACCAGAACGAAAAGGTGCTGGCCGCGCCTGTCTGGAACAAATCCAACCGCGAACACACGACTGTCGGCACCCATCCGGATTCGGTTCGGCAAGAGGCCGATGCCGCCATCACAAGTTGCCGATGGGACGGCGCTTATTATGTCGACGCCGACCACATCAACCTCAAGAATGTGTCTCTCTTTACCAAGTCCGCCGACTTCTTCACCTTGGATGTCGCGGATTTCATTGGCGAGACCATGGACGAGGGCGATATTTACGGGTTTCTGGCGCGGCATGAGAATCTGGTCGGCACACACGAAATAGAAGGCCTCGGCGAAACTTTGACCCTCACCCGTCATCAGGCAGCGGAATATCTGCGCAACACTCTCTTCGCGATCCGGCAGGCGGGACGCATTTACGAGCATATCGTTAGCGAGCGCGGCAACGACGATTTCGTCACTGAAGTATCAATGGACGAGACCGACATGCCGCAGACGCCTTTGATGCTGCTGGTCATCCTGGCGGCAATCGCCGAAGAAGGCATACCGGCGCAGACGATCGCGCCTAAATTTTCGGGGCGCTTCAACAAAGGCGTCGATTACGTCGGCGACCCGGATGCTTTCGGTATTGAGTTCGAACAGGATGTCTGTGTCGCGCGTTATGCCGCCAAACGTTTCGGTCTGCCAGCCAACCTCAAGCTCAGCGTCCACTCCGGCAGCGATAAGTTTTCGCTCTATCCACACATCGCCCGAGTCCTGAAGCAACATGAAGCAGGCGTTCACATCAAGACCGCTGGCACCACCTGGCTTGAAGAGGTCATCGGACTGGCCGCCTCGGACGGTGAAGGCTTGGATATCGCCAGAGAGATATACGCGCTGGCGCTCTCGCGGTTCGAAGAGCTGTGCGGGCCGTATGCCGCAGTGATCGACGTCCATCCCGACCGCTTGCCGAGCATCGCCGAGGTTCAGTCATGGAGCGGCGAGCATTTCGCGGCCACCCTGCGCCACGTTCCGTCCGAAGCTCGCTTCAACTCCGACTTCCGCCAGTTCATGCACGTCTCCTACAAGATCGCGGCAGAACTCGGCGACCGCTACCTGCAGGCCTTGGCCGCGAACGAGACCACCGTCTCAGCCCACGTCACCGAAAACATCTACCAGCGCCACCTAAAGCCCATATTCGGCACCTTATAGCATCCT
>JAQVQN010000085.1 GCA_028701555.1 Kiritimatiellia bacterium
ATGGCCGTCACGTCCATCCTGTCCACTCCGTCACGGCTCGGGCACAGGTCGCCTTTGACATACAGAGCCGGAGCGCAGGCCTCGATCTTTGCCGCCAGATGCTTCTCGGGCGCGAAATGCAGCACCGACGCGTCCCTGAAACTGTCCCACAAACCCAGCGCGTCAAAATACAGGAACAGATGGCGCTCGCGGTCATGACTGCGGCAGAAGGGGCACCAGAACTGGTCAAAGTCGCTGCCAACCCACTCAACCTCTTTCAGATAATCAGAAACAGCCTGCCATCCGCCGCGATATTTTGAGAACCGGAAAAATTTCTTACCGCAGACACAACACTGCCGTGATCGGCCCAGCCCATTAACCATCCGTCGCGTTTTGCGCAGAAACCCCACTTTGTCTTGCGTCGGCTGATACAACATAACTCACCCCCCTCATGTCCCCCGCACCAGAAAAGCTTCGCCGGAATACACCGCCACAATACCGTGCTCGGTCTTTAACCGCAATGCCCCATCTTCCTGAATTCCATCGGATATACCGCGCAGATGTTCGCGCCCCTGCATCAGTGTGATCTCTTTCCCGCAAAGGGCATCAAGGTCTGCGATGCGCGGCAGCAGCGGTTTCAAGCCTTCGGCCCGCCACAGGTCATACAAAGGCTCCATACGGTTGATGATGGCAGCCAGCGTCTCAACACGAGAAAACACCCGCCCCGCAGCAATCCTCAGCGAAGTCGCGGTCTCAAGCAACGCTTCAGTAAAATCCCGCGTGGTCATGTTAACGTTCAACCCCACTCCCGGAATCACGCTGCGCACGCTGTCCGCCTCAGCCTGCATTTCACAGAGCACACCGCAAACTTTGCGCCCTCCGATCAGGATATCGTTGGGCCATTTGACAAGGGTTTCTAGTTCCGGCGCCATGCCGACGATGGCTTCAGCCACGGCCAGCCCCACCACCAGCGGCAACGACACCGCGCGACCAGGCTCTATGGACGGACGCAAAAGCAGTGAAAAGTAGAGATTGTCCGCTGGAGGAGAATGCCAGACACGCTCCAGACGGCCGCGGCCCTGACTCTGGCTGTCAGCACTCAACAACACGCCCTCGAGCGCACCCTCAGCGGCTATTCGCGCCATCTCGCGGTTGGTCGATCCCGTTTCCCGAACGTGACGACAGTCATGCCCCAGTCTCGCCGTAGTCAATAAAGGCACCACCTCGGCCGCGGTCGGAGTGTCAGGCGACCGATCCAGCCGGTAACCGCGACGCGAGCAGGCAGCGATCACGTAGCCCTCCAACCGCAAGGACTCAACATGCTTCCAGACCGCCGCCCGCGAGATACCCAAGTGCTCGCAGATGGTCCGGCTTGAGACCTCTGCCCCACCCGCCTCCCGCAACAGGTTCACTATCTGCCGCGCTGGTTTCATAGGTAGGGATTGTCGCGTATCTCGCGCTCGATCGTGGTCATCGAACCATGCCCGCAGATCACCTGCGTCTCACCGGGCAGTGCCGTTAGTTTCTTGAGCGACTCGGCCAACTGCCGTCCGTCGCCGCCCGGGAAATCGGTGCGTCCGACCGAGCCGGCGAAAAGCGTATCTCCCGCGACCAGCAGTCCATCTTTCTCAAATAGCAAACACCAGCCACCCGGCGTGTGTCCCGGCGTATGTAAGATACGCGCTTCCAAACCGCCGTAAGCGAGCGTGTCCCCCTCAGCCTTGTCCGTAACCAGCGTCGAAGGTCGGCTGGTCGCAGGGTAAGGCGGCATGGCATTAAGCGGCGAGAACGCGATGGCTTCGTCCGCAGCATGCAAGTACACCGGCACCGAGAACTCCGCCACAATTTCATTCACAGCGGATATGTGGTCAAAGTGCGCGTGCGTCAGAACCACCACCCCGGGACGGAGCGAGAGATTCCGCATGCGTCCCAAGATTGCCGCCCCGCGCGCACCGGGATCAACCACCCAAGCGCAAGCCGGATCATCCCACAATATAACGCAGTTAGCCCCGTAGACCCCCACCGGCATAATCTCGTATCGCATTCAGTCTCTCTCTTTCTAGTAGCTATCCCCAAAAATCGTGTCCAAAAATACAAGAATCTAAAAAAACCCTGTAGGTGAGAGAGAGTATGTGTGTAAGAGCGCGCAACATCATACCCGCATACCCACAAACTCACACACTTGGGTTGCTGGCTTATACCGCATCGGGTTTGACATTAGACATTTTACCCCTGTGTGTCAAGCGTCAGACGAGGAGCTATAAATGCGGAATCCAAGGCGTTTTGCTATTGCCCGCCGGGCCGCAAGCAGTCACAATATCAACATGTTTTCCGAGAGCAACGAAATAACCAAGCTAGTCTGCCAATCCGCCGCCGTCTTGATCGTTGTTGCCGGCATCACCTTAGACCTGCTGCTGGCTCTGCTTTTGCAAACCCGTCGCATCAAACCGGCTCTTCCATCATGCCAGGTCCTGCGGCAACGCGGCTATGGCACTTCGCAAGCCCAGGTCGCGCTGGCAGCCACACTGTTATTCGCTCTGCCATACCTTTTTCAGAAACCTGCCCCAGTCGCGCCAAAAGGCGTTTCTCTGCTTTTCGGCCATCTTCTGTACGCCTTAACAACCCTTTCAGCGATTGCGCTGTGCATGTTCAATCTGCAAAAGACTTTTCATAACCTTTTTCTGAATGACGCATGCGGAGCAGGCAAAGCGTTTTTCAAAGGCCTGCTTTACGGGCTAGCCGCCATCCCGCCGGTTATGCTGCTGAGCTTGACCGTCAACACCTTGATCAAAATGCTCGGCTATGACTCGGCTTCGCAAGATGTCTTCCGCTGGCTGGAAAAAGGCGGCATGGATACCGGCGCGCGCTATTTCACCGTGTTCGCGATTGTTGTGCTGGCACCCATTATAGAAGAGCTGTTATTCCGCGGCATCCTGCTGCCTGCGCTGCTGAAAGGCAGAAACTTCGTGTTCGCTGCGTTGCTTTTAGGCGCTTATTTCGCGACCGTGCATTTCCACGCGCCCTCGTTTATCCCGCTGCTGAGCTTGAGCATGCTTTTCGCAGCAGGTTATGCCGCGACCGGGTCGATCATCACTCCCATTGTGATGCACTCGCTTTTCAACCTTTCCGGTCTGGTGTTCTATGCTGCCGGAATGTAGCGCTCGCAAAGATTCTTTACGCATAATCTGTAGATTTTTTTTACCTTATCCTATTACTACTTGCATGGCGGCGTTTTTTACGATTTAATTAAACCGTTTTGTACTGCTATATAGAAACCTTGCGGCAAGATGACTTATGCAGCGGTACGCTTAGCCTCTGTGGTGCTATGTCAAAAGGAGAGACACTATGATGGTCGGAATAAACGATCCTTGGGTAGCCTTAGCTTATCTGCTTTCTTTCGTCGGCTCTGTGGCGTGCGTCATGTACGGCGTCATCAACTGGAACAAGGGTGACGAGCCCATCGGGCCTGAAGACACCAATTGGGCCAAGGAAGAAAAAGAGGAAATCGAAGCGGCACTTTAAAATCTACCCTGACTGAGGATTAAATCAATGGACATTCTGACTATCGTTATTCTGCTCACCTATCTGTTTGCGATCGGTTATCTAGGCTACCAGGGCTACCGTCGCACTAAAACGGCGTCTGATTATCTGGTGGCAGGACGCAACGCCAATCCCGTAGTGATGGCACTCTCTTATGGTGCCACTTTCATCAGCACCTCCGCTATTGTCGGTTTCGGTGGTGTCGCCGCAAACTTCGGCATGGGCACACTGTGGTTGACGGTGCTCAACATCATCGTAGGCATATTTATCGCGTTCGTGGTTTTCGGCAACCCTACGCGCCGCATGGGACACCACCTTGACGCGCACACATTCCCGGAGCTAATGGGCAAGCGTTTTGACAGCCGCTGGATCCAGATCATCTGCGCCCTTATAATTTTTGTCTTCATGCCGCTGTACGCAATGGCCGTCATTATCGGCGGCGCCGAGTTCATTGCCCCGGTTTTCCACATTTCATATGACGCTGCGCTGTACCTGTTCGCCTTGATCGTGGCCGCCTATGTCATCGCGGGCGGGCTTAAAGGCGTGATGCTGACCGACGCTCTGCAGGGAGCAATCATGCTCGTAGGCATGCTTGTCATGTTTGTTTTCACATATTACAAACTCGGCGGTTTTACGGCCGCGCACCAGACCCTCACCGACATGACACCCATGGTTCCAAAGGCCTTGACCGCCATCGGCCATCAGGGCTGGACTTCCATGCCGACCTTTGGCTGGGCCGCGCCGGGTGCCAGCGCCGCTGAATCGGCCAAAGTCAGCCTCTGGTGGATTATGGTCTCCACCATTGTCATGGGCGTCGGAATCGGCGTACTCGCACAGCCGCAGCTTATTGTGCGCTTCATGACCGTCAAATCCAAGCAGTCGCTGAACCGTGCCATCGTGGCCGGTGGCATTTTCATCTTTTTTATGACCGGCGTGGCTTTCATTGTCGGACCGCTTTCCAATGCCTATTTCGTGAAACAAGAGGCGATCGAATGCCACATCGTGAACGAGAACGCCCTGCTTGACCCGGGTGCTGACGGCAGTGGAGTGTTGAGCCTTGTCGCTGAGGATGCAGTTCAGGAAGTCAAAGCCCGCTCCAAAGCGTTTGTGGCCTATAAACGTCCGAACGAAACAGCGGACATGCCGCCTCACTATATTTTGAAAACACCAGCCATGACCATAGCCCGCGGCACTGACGGCAACCCAGACACAATAAGGCCCGGCATGATAGCCATCGCCCGCACTGTGACACTCGGCACCACCATGAAAGGCAACTCCGACACCATCATACCTCGCTATATCAACAGTGCCTTCCCGAAATGGTTCGGGCTGCTGTTTCTCATGACGCTGCTATCCGCCGCCATGAGCACTCTATCAAGCCAGTTCCACACCATGGGCACCTCGATCGGTCGCGACATTTTCGAAACTATTCGCAAGGGCGACCAGAAACGCACAGTCCTGATAACCCGCTGCGGAATCGTCGTTGGCCTGATCACCGCCATAATTCTCGGGAAAGTCATCCGCGGCAACATCATCGCCGTGGCCACAGCGATCTTTTTCGGCATCTGCGCCGCCGCCTTCCTGCCGTCGTTCCTGGGAGCCTTGTTCTGGAAACGCATGACGCGCACCGCAGCTCTCTCCTCAATCCTCACCGGGTTCTTGACCAGCGCCTTGTGGTCGATTTTCGTCAACGCTAAAACCGCCGTAGGCTTGGGCATCTGCAAGGCAATGCTGGGACGTCCCACCATTCTGACTCCCGCCTTCAGTCCGACCTGGGCGTTTGTCGACCCCATTATGGTCGCGTTGCCGATCTCGGCCTTGGTTGCAGTGGCCATAACTTTTCTCACTAAGCCAATGCCCCCGGAACACGTGTCTTACTGTTTCGGCGGCAAAAAACCGCAGTGACCGTTACTTGCAGGCCTTTATAATTAACGCCTTAGAATTTGCCATGCGCAAATATCATTCGTGGCGCAAGGCCTCGATCGGGTCCAGCGATGCCGCCCGCATCGCTGGGTAAAGCCCAAACAGGATGCCGATGGCCACGCTGATGCCGAATGCCAACAGCAGACTGTAAGGCTGCACGACTGTCGGCATATCCGTGAAATAGGTTATTATAAGGGGTATCCCGACTCCTAACAGTACGCCCACCACACCGCCGCCGATGGATAGCACACAGGTGTTGATCAGAAACTGCACCACAATCCGGCTGCGCCTAGCGCCGATAGCACGACGTATACCTATCTCTTTAGTACGTTCCGTTACCGATGCCAGCATTATGTTCATGATGCCTATGCCGCCAACCAACAGGCTGATGCCGGCAATCGTGCCCAAAACTATGTTGTATGTGCGCTTGGTGCGCTCCGCCTCCCGCAAAAGCGTTAGCGGCACGTCGATTCTGTAATCACTTTTTTTATGGAAGCGTTCAAGCACAGCCTCAATCGCCTTGCTGCCCATCTCGACCACCGAGGTATCGCGCATTTTCACGATTATCTGGCTCAACTCGACCTTTTCCCCCTCCATGCCGCCTGCTGAATAACGTATGCTGGCCTCGCCAAACAGCCGCGTGCCTGTCGTTATCGGAATGTACGCATCAGCCTCGCTGTCCGGCGCGCGAACCGTGCCGCCGGTCTCGTTCTTGACAATCCCGATAACCTCGAAAACGCCGGAGGCTATACGTATGCGCTGCCCGATCATGCCTTCGGCCGCCAACAGCCTTCGCACCCCGTGCTCCGTAAGTACGCAAACATTGGCGCGGACTTCTAGATCATTAAGCGATAAAACGCGCCCGGCCATGACCGGCCTCTGCACGACCTCGAACCATCCCGGCACAGTTTCAACCACGCGCATTTCAAGTTGCCGTTCGCCCAGCCGCGCGATGCGCCGCGTCATACGCGCAGGGACGGTCATAAGCACTCCAGGCACGGTCTGCCGTATACGCTCCTCATCCTCATAAAGCAGACCGTACACCGCCAGCGTGCCGCGCTGCGACCCTGTGCTGCCTCCTTCTTCACCAGAAGGCTTCACCGACTGCACCATGATGTTGTCACTGCCCAGACGCTTGATCGAGTCAAGCGCCTGCTGACTGGCCCCCTCGCCTACCGCCAGCATGGCGATGACACTGCCGACTCCGAAAACCACTCCCAGCATCGTCAGGAACGAGCGTGTCTTGTGGCGCCAAACATCGGTCAGCCCCAGCTTCACGAAAGGCCATAAATATAAAAACTGCTTCACTTGGCGTCCTCAGTTGCAGTCAGGATCACTCCGTCCTTGAGTACAATGCTGGCTTTGGCATACGCTGCAATATCCGGTTCATGCGTGACCAGAATGACGGTCTTGCCCTGTTCCGAAAGCTCTTGGAAGAGATCCATGATCTGCACACTCGTGGTGCTGTCCAGGTTTCCGGTGGGCTCATCCGCTAAAAGCACAGCCGGATCGTTGGCCAAGGCGCGCGCCACAGCCACCCTTTGCCGCTGGCCTCCCGAAAGCTCCGACGGCAAGTGACGCAGTCTGTGCTCCATACCAACCTTGGCGGCCAAAGCCTCGGCCTTGCCTTTGCGATCCGACTGTGAAAGCCCGATATACAACATCGGAACCTCGATATTTTCACACACGGTAAGCTGCGGAATCAGATGAAAACTCTGGAATACGAAGCCGAGGTTTTTCAGCCGATGATCACTAAGAGCATTGTCGTCCATCTCGGCCACATTGCCGCCGTTAAGCCAATATGTACCGGATGAAGGACGATCAAGACAGCCTAGAATATTTAACATGGTGCTCTTGCCGGAGCCGCTCGATCCCATGATCGACCAGTATGAACCTTTTTTGATCGAGAAAGAGACGCCGTCAAGCGCCTTGACCGTCTCGTCTCCGACAACGTAGTGCCGCCGCACGTTTTCCAGACGGATCACCTCATCTGCCGCAGGACGCAAGAAATCTCTGTTCCGGACGATCATGGCGGCCCACCGCCGTTAACCTCTTTTGCTGGCAGGCGCTTATCGACGCCGTTTTTTTCCGGAGCCAATTCCTCTGCTTCTTTGCGCCGCTCTTTTACCGGCGGTGCCAACATCACTTCGTCGCCGGCTTTCAGGCCCTCCAATATGTGAATCATACGGTTGTTATCCATGCCAACCCGTACAATCCGCGGCACCCATTCGCCGTCGTCCTTGACATACACGCGCGGCACACCGTCAACCCGCACCACACACTGCACCGGCACATACAAGACATTGTCGTGCGCTTCTTTGACCAGTTCGACTTCGCAACTCATGCCGGGGCGGATCGCCACCTCCTTAAAGTCGCACTCTATCTCGCACTTGTACAGCTTCAAGTCAGGGTTCAACTGCGAACTCTGCCCGTCAGGCAGTATGCCGATCTTCACCAGCTTGCCGTTGAACACGCGCCCGGGAAAAGCATCGACTTTAACATTAGCGAGCATGCCGTTCTCGATCTTGTTGAGGCTGGCCTCCGGTATCATGACCTCAACCACCATGCCGGATTCGAGCGGGATATAGATCAACTCTTGCCGCTCGACGGCTGTCGAACCGACCGCCAAGGGTTTGATCCACCATTGCCGTCTTGAAATAAGCACTGTGGAGGTGTATAGCACTATCCCGTTAGTCGGAGCATATATCTTGCTTTTCTCGATCTGGAAATTCAGCTCCTCCAGCCGGTTCGTGGCCCGGTCGCGCTCACGGGTCCGCGCCCGCAGCTCGGATTCTACCTGCCTCAAGGTCGCCTTGTTCTGCCAGGCCGTACGCAGCATTGCCCGGTCTGTACGTCTCAGGGCACTCTCCAAAGTCGCACGCTGCTGTAACACCGTAAAGTTCGTCAATACGTTTATCCGCGTCTGCGCCATCTCTAAATCCAGTTTCTTACGCTGCAGCG
>JAQVQN010000086.1 GCA_028701555.1 Kiritimatiellia bacterium
CTGACGGAGCCGCGCTTTTGCCCACGGAATGGTTGGTGGGGCAGGCTGATCCGACGGCTCTGGGACTAGAGAAACATATACGGGTCACTCCGGAGGCCATGCGCAAGCAGGCGCTGGAGCGACGCGAAGAGTGGGACGAAAAAGTTAAGGTTACGCAGCGCTGGGAGGAACTGAAAGCAGAAAAGACTCTGCGGGAGGCTTCCCTTACCGACGGGCCGGTAATCATGGCACCGCCATCATTCGACACAATCGGTCAAAAGATCGGGTTGTGTCTGCTGATTGATTTCGACGATGACCCTGCGACGGTGCCGCAGGCGGAAATCGTGGATTTTTGCAACGGCGACAATTACACAGGCTACGGAAACAATGGCTCAATCAAAGAGTATTATGCCGATGTGTCAAACGGGCAAGTGGACTTCACACATGTGGTTACGGTTTATATACGCATCCCGAACTCGCTGCACCGCAAAAGCTATTATAATGACACCAGCATAAGCGCAGGAATAAACGCTCGACGGATGATAAATGATGCGGTGACCATCATGAAGGCGTTGCCGAATTACGAAACTGAAATACTTCCGACATTCGCGAATCTGACCACGCGAATGGTCAATGAGAACATTTTTGGAGTTGAGTTCCCTGTGGATTTTGAAGCTGTCGCGGCATGCAGCGTTTTTTATGCGGGTGGAAACGGAGGCGTGTGGTCCATGGGCTTATGGCCGCACTACTCGATGCTGGGTGAGCCGATCGAGCTGTCGCCGGGCGGCAAACGCCTTATGAATTATCAGATCACCGACATTGGCAGCTCGCTGGAAATCGCCACATTCGCGCACGAAAACGGCCACATGCTCTGCGGGTTTCCGGATATCTATGACTATGACGTGCCGCAGGATTCATCCGGTGGTGCCGGACTCTTCTGCCTGATGAATTCAGGAACCTATTTCGGTAAAAACCCGCCGCAGTTTTGTGCTTATCTCAAGTATGTGGCTGGCTGGGGCACAACCGTTGAAGTTGTCAAGGAAGATGCGGTTAATGCGTCGTCATCATCCGAGGTGGGGCATCCGGACTACAACAAGTTCTACCGGTTTCAAAAGGAAGATGTGGCCAGCGAGTATTACCTTTTCGAGAACCGCCAGAAAGCCGGACGTGACGCTAACATACCGGCCTCGGGGGTGGCGATCTGGCATATCGACGAGCTGGGTAACCGCGATAATCAGAGCCTAGAGTACAACACAGAGCACAAAAATTACGAATGCACTCTGGTGCAGGCGGATAACCGCTGGGATCTGCAAAACAATGTAAACGACGGCGATGTCTACGATCTGTACTATGCCGGCAATCCGGCACCCGGCTATGTCAACGCCTTTACGAGTTCGACCTCGCCGAGCGCACATTGGTGGGACGGCAAACGCACACAAATGGAAGTGCGCAACTTCAGCACAAACTCGACGCTCATGACCTTCACGATAGCGCCGCGACCACCCGTCATGTTGCGCACGGAGCGAGCATTGCCCGTAGGATGGGTGGGCACACAGTACAGCTTTGAGATGGGCGCGTCAGGCGGGCTTACACCATATTCCTGGCAGCTCATTGCGGGAGCCCTGCCGACGGGGCTTGATATTGGTTCTGGCGGATTGATCAGCGGCTTACCCGAGTCAGTGGAGGAGGCGGCGTTCACGCTGGTGGTCGCTGGTGATAACGGCATGGCCGAAACCAACGATTTTACCCTCGCGATCCTGCCCAACCCGGAACTCCCTCTCGTCGAGGACTTCGAGAACAATGGCTTGATCCCCGACGCATGGTATCAGGAGAGTGTCCTCGGCGGCGAACCTTGGGTGTTCATGACTGGCAGCCCCAGCGCGAGCCCTGTAATTGCGCATGGCGGGGTTTATAACGCCTGCCTCTCAGTGAACACGGCGACCCAGGCGGTGGCGCGCCTGATCTCCCCCATGCTGGACTTTGGGCCTGATGCCAAGGCTGCGCGCGTCTCCTTCTGGCATTATATGAATCAGTGGATCTATGAGCAGGACGAGTTGCGGGTTTATTATAAAGAATCGGCAGATAGCCCATGGCAGTTGTTGGCAACCTATTTGAGTTCTGTGACAAGCTGGACGCGACGGGAAATTGATCTGCCCGCGTCCGGCAGGTCGGTATATCTGGCTTTTGAGGGCACAGCGCTATACGGACACGGGGTCTGTATAGATGATGTTGCGGTATGGGATCCCACTCCGGCGCTTGGCCTTACCGATGACGAGGTGTTGCCTCTGACGCTAATTGAGCTGCCGTATGCGCATCAGCTTGGCGCAGAGGGCGGCACGCCTCCATACGCGTTTGAAATCATCTCTGGGGCGCTGCCGTATGGAATGACGATGGATTCCGATGGATTGATAACCGGCGTTGTTTCAAACGCGCAGACGGGCGAGTTCACGGTGCGGCTGACGGACAGCGAGAGTGCGATTGCCGAAAAAACTTTCAGTTTGACCGTAGCACTGCCGATGGTGGATGTTGTCGTGGAAGGCTTTGAGCGCAGCGGACAGATGCCCTTAGGCTGGACGCAGGAGTATGTGACAAATTCACTCGCTTGGAAATTCACCTCCGGTTCGCCTTCAGGCATACCTGGCCAGCCCAAGGAAGGAATGTATAACGCCTCGCTGTATACGCCTTGGGAAGCCGGGACTCCCGACAAGAAGACCATGCTCATATCGCCCTGGATGGATTTGGGGCAGTTGGCAGGCGATGTCTACTTGGGGTTCTGGCACTGCATGCGGCGGCGTGACTCCGGTCAGGATGAGTTGCGCGTGTATTACAAGAGCGCGACCAATGACGTGTGGCACTTGCTGGCAGAGTGGACGGACAATGTGCCGGAGTGGACAAGGCGTGTCATCCTGCTGCCGGATCATTCCAGCGCCTACCGCATCGCTTTCGAAGGCAACGCGCTTTCGGGGTACGGGGTTTGCGTTGACGATGCAAGAATTATGGTGGCATCCGCGGCACCCGTTATTCTTACGGATATGACGTTGCCCGACAGTAGCCGGGGGCTTGAATACTCGGTGCAGCTCGTGGCTGGCGGCGGCATGGCACCGTACAGTTGGTCGGTGGTCTCCAATGCCCTGCCGGCAGGATTAAGTTTGGGTAGCGGAGACGGCGTCATCAGCGGCACACCGACAGCTCCGGGCTCATATGAGTTTAGCGTGCGGGTGACCGGTTCAGACAACAAAGCCACAGAGAAACGCTTTTTTATGCGAGTCCTCAATCCGCTCTCGGTGCCCTTTTTCGAGGGGTTTGAGCACGGCGGAAGCATTCCTGCTGGATGGACGCAGGAACAAGGATCAGGCACAGCGCCCTGGGTTTTCAGGTACGGCAGTCCACTTGCGAATCCCAAGCCTCCCGCGCCGTACGCCGGCTCCTATAATGCCTGCTGCTATGCGTCCAGCTATAAATCTACAAAACTGATCACGCCGATGCTGAATCTGGGGTCAAACACACCGAACACGAAGGTGACCTTCTGGCATTGCATGGCACCTTATAGCGGCAGACAGGACAAGTTAAATATCTGGTATCGTCCGAATCTCACGAGCGCCTGGGTTTTCTTGACCAACTTTACGGCCAACACCTCGGTTTGGACAGAACGCACGGTGGAACTGACAAACACCACGTCAACCTGTTACCTTGCTTTTCAAGCGCTGACAGCCGGCGGTTACGGAGTATGTATTGATGATGTCGGCATCACCGGCGATTTATCGCCTTATCTGAGTTGGCTGTCAACACACTTCACCGAGCAAGAGATCGCCGACGGTCTGATAACCGGCGATGAGGATGATCCGGATAACGACGGCATTCCCAACGCGCTAGAGTTCGCGATGGGATTTGACCCGCTTGTGCCAGACACGGAAGGTTTGCCATTCGGAGGCGTGACAGCGGGGTATCTTACGCTTTCCTTCCGCATGGACAAGGACGCTCTGGATGCCGGGGTTATCTTTGAGGTCGAGGCATGCACTGACCTGCTGTTGCAGGATTGGTCCACGCTGGATATTTCCGAGTATTTGCCGCGCGCCGACAGCAACACCTGGTATCAGGCCTTGTTCTGGCACAACGTGCCCGTGACGAACGCGCCGCAGCGTTTTATGCGCTTCAAAGTCTACATGCCTTGAGCGGCGGAAGGGATCCGTCTATGTCCTTTTCGGCCTGCGGAGCGGCGCGCGATCTGACAGCCTCTGAATTTGTAGGGCGGATAAAACGCCTGCGCGGCTGGCAACGGCGCGAACGGCTGGACGCACTGCTGATTATTTCCGAGGTCAACCGTCACTATTTCACCGGACTCAAGGCTTCTAACGGGATGCTGCTTTCGGAACTGCCCGGAGCCCCGGTTTTCTATACCGATTTCCGTTATCTGCTTGCTGCAAGGAAGCGACTAACGTTTATGGAGGTCGGAAGCATCTGGCGTCCAGCGGATGAGGCTGCGGTGCTGGCGGAGTTCGGACGCGCGTGGCGGCGTGTGGGCTATGAGGGGCAGATGCCTGCGGCTCGGTTTCTGGCGTGGCGAGAGGCGCTGCCGCATGTGGAGTGGGTTAACCTGGATCAGGGTGTCGCGGGCTTGCGCGCGGTAAAATCCCGTGCTGAGCAAACTCTGATCCGTGCGGCGGTCAAGGCCAATGACGCGGCGCTGGCGTGTGTGCTACGGCAGGTCCGGACGGGAATGAGCGAGTGGGATATCGGCGGGCTGGTTCGGCATGCAGCCGAAACTCTGGGGCAGGGTGAGGCTTTTGAGACAGTGGTCTGTGTGGGGCGTAACGCGGCGGAGTGCCATCATCAGCCAGGCAATTCGCGGCTGCGTCCCGGGCAGGCGTTGCTGATAGATATGGGTGTTCTGCGTGACTATTACTGCTCTGACCTCACGCGCACGGTGTGTGTCGGCGCGGCGCCTTCGTCGGATTTAGCAAATATATACCGGGTCGTGCTGGATGCGAACCAGAAAGCGATCCGCGCTATTCGGCCGGGAAGGCGTTGTTGCGACATTGATGCTGTCGCCCGCAGAGCCATTGAGCGGGCTGGATACGGCGAATACTTCGGGCACAGTCTCGGCCATGGACTGGGGCTGGAGGTGCATGAGGCTCCAAGTTTCTCGACAGCCTGCCGAACTGTGTTGGAGCCGGGCATGGTTTTGACGGTGGAGCCTGGAATTTACCTGCCCGGGCGATTCGGTGTACGTATTGAAGATGTGGTTTTGATAACGGAGGGCGGCTGCGAGGTGCTCAGTCAGTCGCCGCGCGCGCTGCGAATCTAAATGCAGTAGTCTTCGATAAAATACTGGCCGGTGCGGATCACCGGGCTGGGGGTCTGGTTGTAGACCTTGGCGCCTGGCGGCACTGAGTGGGTCAGCCAGACGTTGCCGCCGATCACCGCGCCATGTCCGATCACCGTGTCGCCGCCTAAAATCGTGGCACCGGCATAGATCACGACATTATCTTCCACGTCAGGGTGACGTTTGATGCCTTTGACCAGCATGCCGTTCTCGTCCTTTGCGAAACTGAGTGCTCCCAGTGTCACGCCCTGATACAGCTTGACGCGTCGTCCGATGCGGCAGGTCTCGCCGATCACGACGCCGGTTCCGTGGTCGATGAAAAAGCCGGGGCCGATGGTCGCGCCGGGATGAATGTCGATGCCGGTCCGGGAGTGCGCGTGTTCGCTCATGACCCGCGGGATCAGCGGTACGCCCTGCTTGTAAAGTGCGTGCGCGATACGGTGGATCGTGATCGCGTACAATCCCGGATAGCTCATGACGATCTCCATGGTGGACATTGCGGCGGGGTCGCCCTCATAAGCGGCCTGAATGTCCTGTTGCAGCGTGTCTCGGATATCGGGCAACCCTTCCAGCAAAGATGAAACTGCCAGACGGGCCTTTTCGGCACATTCGTGACAGTCCTCGCATTTGACCCGGCGGCAGGCATACTCCAAGGCTCTATGCGCCTGATCCTGCATGGTCAGTGCTATCGCCTGCAGTGTATCACGCAAATGCGTGTGGCAGTTTTCCTGCGACAAAGGCGCATGGCCGTGGCAACCGGGATAAAGAACTCCAAGCAGGTTGTCAAGCAGGGCTATCACCGCGCCGGTGCCCGGCAGGTTCACATCCCGCTGCGTGTTGGCGACCGGGCAGTTTTGGCACGGCGAAAGTTTTTCAGTCAGATTGCCGAGGTTTGTTTCCAGCCATTTCTCCATAACATTACCTCTTGCTCATAAAGTTAGAACCACAGATAGACACGGACTGACACCGATTTCTTTAGTAAG
Source organism: Kiritimatiellia bacterium (assembly GCA_028701555.1). GTDB lineage: Bacteria > Verrucomicrobiota > Kiritimatiellia > RFP12 > UBA1067 > JAQVQN01. The sequence continues at coordinate 6,286 of JAQVQN010000086.1, forward strand.
CATGGTGGTCGCTGATTTAACCACACCATTCAAAAACCATTTGTTTTCGGCGCCTGCCTGATTCTTACGATCACGCTTGAAGCGCCTAGGTTTTTCCAGCCCAAGGCCAGCAGTATGCGCTCTGCGAAACCGCGTCCCTGACAGATCAGGTCAGTCACCTCGATCCCGTCATCGCGGCAAAGGGACAGGAAATCATTGAGTGTGAAAAGGTGGATGTTGGGTGTGTTGTACCATTCAAACGGTATCTGTTTGCCTTTGGGCATTCTGCCGCTCAGCAGCAAGCGAGTACGCACCTCTAGGCAGGCGAAGTTTGGAAAGGTGATGACCGCCTCGCGCGCCACGCGCAGGATCTGGCGCAGCAACTCGCGCGGGCGCTTGATGGTTTGCAGCGTCTCGCTGAGGATCGCCACGTCAAAACTGCTGTCGGGGATCATGGCCAAGCCGTCGTCGATATCCTCGAGCAGGATGTTGCAGCCAGCGCCGATGGCATTGATGACCTGCTCGACATCAATCTCTACGCCATTGCCCTCGCATTGACGCATCTGCCGCAAGATGCACAGCAACGAGCCATTGCCACAGCCCAGATCCAGCACACGGCTGTTGACCGGCACGAGGTCAATGACTTTTTGATAATGCCGTATCTGCCACTGGCGCGGGGCGGTTGAGTCTTCGGACTGTTCCGGCGAAGGCGATGGGCGCGGCATAAAGGCCTTCACGGCACGTTGCAGGTCTACGGTGTGGGTCAGGAAGGCGTCGTGGCCTGCGGCGGCATCGAGATGGCAGTAAGAAACCTGCTTTTTTTGGCGCAGCATGGCCGTGACCAGCTCTTCGGACTGTTCCGGCATAAAGAGCCAGTCGCCGCTGAGCGAGACAACCAGAACGCGCGATGAAATGTTTGTGAAAGCCGCTTCGAGCGAGCCGTGTTTTTCCTCGATGTCATACTCGTCCATGGCCAGGGTGATGTGCATGTACGAGTTGGCGTCAAAGCGCTGTATGAACTTTTCGCCTTGGTATTGCAGATAGCTCTCGACCTGAAAGAAAGTGCTGAAGTCGCGTTCGAGCGCATTACGGAATTCCTGGCCGGCGCTCAGCCACTCCGGGCGTTTTTCGCGTCCGAACTTGGTGTCCATCAGCGGCTGCGACAGATAGGTTATATGGGCGAGTTTGCGCGCGCTGCATAAGCCTTTGTGAGGCGAGCGTGCGCTTCCGTAGTAGTCGCCTCCGTTCCAGTCGGGGTCGGCGGCTATGGCGTGACGGCCAACAATGTCGAAGGCCAGCGCCTGAGAATTGAGGCTGGCTGCAGAAGCCACCACGATCGCCTTGTCCAGTTCGTCAGAGTGGCGGATCAGCCACTCCAGAACTTGCATGCCGCCGAAGCTGCCGCCGATTACGCCCGCCAGACGCTTGATGCCGAGTTGCCGCAGCAGCAGGCGGTGAACCTCGACGATGTCCCCGACCGTGATTTTAGGGAAGGCTGACCCGTACGGGACGCCTGTGGCGGGATTGACTGAAGCCGGCCCGGTTGTTCCTTTGCAGCCGCCGAGGATGTTGGCGCAGATGACCTGGTAATGGTTGGTGTCGATGCCCTTGCCGGGGCCGATCATATCTTCCCACCAGCCGTCCGGTTCGCTCTCGCCTGGTCGTATGCCGGCAACGTGCGCGTCACCGGTCAGGGCGTGGCACACAAAGATCACGTTATCCCGGCTGGGCGCGGCGGCTCCGCAGCACTCGTAGGCGACTTCGATTTCCGGCAAAACTCCGCCTTTCTCAAGCCGGAGGCCACCTGGAGGAAGCTCCAGCTTAAGTTTTTGCGGGATAACTATCCCAACCGAAGCGGTTGTAGATTCTTTTTCAGACATAATCGCAATAATAAGCTAGGTGAAAAACAGCGATATGATAGCACGGGTGCAGGATGCGCTTCCAGTTCAAACGCTTTGGTTTTGATTCAGGCTTGCGCAGGCGCAGTATGAAATGATAATATTCGGCAACTTTTTGATTCATGGGGCGGTAGCTCAGTTGGTAGAGCATCACGTTCGCAACGTGGGGGTCAGGAGTTCGAATCTCCTTCGCTCCACCATGTGTAAAAGGCCGTCGGTAACGGCGGCTTT
>JAQVQN010000087.1 GCA_028701555.1 Kiritimatiellia bacterium
CCCCGTAATACCAGATGCCGCCGCCGAGAAGAGGATCAATATGCCGCCGAACGCCGCCCGCCCTGCAACGATGAAAGCACCCCGAACGCTTAAGTCACCCGCCCATGCCAAGCCTTTGTGTACAACGCTGTTCTTGCGCACTGAATTCAGGAAGAGAGCGCCAACCACGGCCAGCATAACCGCAACCATGCCTGCCACCAGCAACGGCATAGAGGGCACAGCGATCTTCATCAGCGGCTCGAACTTAGCATAAGCCGGCCCGGCCATGCCTGGCTTGGCTCCCATCAGAGAGCCTACCTGTAAAACATGCGCGGTCAAAGCCACAGGCACACCCAGCATCAGAAAATCACGGAACAGCGCAATGTCGCGCAGGAAGATCATCACAACCAAGGGTAGCGCCGCCAGCAGCAATACCTGATAATTGGTCAAGCCCAACCCGAACACAAATGCCGTCAGCCAAAGTATTTTTTCCGAAGGTCGCCGCATCCAACGGTAGGTCAGCAGAAAAATCCACATCAGAAAGAAGGCGTTGAGAGTGTAAACCTCGACAATCGTCGCCTGCGACCACATCACTGGGCTGAAAGCAAACACCAAGCTGCCGCCGACACCTCCGGCCCAGCACAGCAGGTTACTCTGCCTATCGTCGAAATCATCGTCGTATTCATGCGCATCCCGCATCATGTCCGATGCCGAACGGGTAATCAGCATTGCCGTTATGCCAGCGGCCAGAGCCGCGAACACGGCCGACATCAACGAAATGCTCCAGGACGGAGTCGGCTGTCCCTGATACGTCACCCAACTGAATAGCCGGGCAAACAAATACGCGCACATGGTCCATATCGGGTAGCCCGGAGGATGCGGCACCCCCAAGTGATCTCCGGCCACAGCCAACTCGCCGGAATCCTCCAGCCCCACAGAGGGACCCAGCGTAAAGAAATATACCAGCATCGATATGACTGTGGCTGTCCAGAAAGCAGTCCAATCGACACGCCGGAAAAAAGCACCGCGACGGCAGTCGCCCGAGAATAACTTAACCATAATTAATTTGCCCCGAATCCGCACGAATGAAGAGCAATAATTTACCTTTGAACAGCCCTGCCCGCAAGGACAACTTTATTAGGCGCTGATTCAACCACTTGAATTGCACCCGAACCAAGGCCGGCAAACTAATCCAGTTCATTTCCGTGCGGATCGCATGCGCCTGATAGCAGCGGCGGCCTGTTTCTGCACATCCGCCAGCGCCATGCCTGTCTCTTTGGAGATGGCCTCGTACCCGATCTTGCGGTCGGCATTCTCGTCCCTGACCACCGCTTCCTTGGCCGCTCCGATGCCTGCCTTAGCCACCAGGTACCCGCTGTCACCCTCCGTGGCCTCGCCTTTCTCGACCATTTGCTCGACCTGCGTGCGACGCTCCCGACGACGGGCCTTCGCGTCTTCCTTCGCACCCGCCATAGCCACACAGGCAAATCCCACAACCGCCGCTAAAGCGATACACAACACCCTTTTCAAATGCTTCATTACAATTTCCCTTTCCTTTTCAATCAGTTAGTCAAGATTCAAGAAGTCTTCCAATTCTTTCTGCACCTTGAGATTAACATCCATGGTGATATGGATGGGCTTGATCTCGTGCTCGGTCTTTATCGAAAGACATCCGCCCACCACCCCCGCCACCGTGAAAGCCAACAGTCCCGTCAGCACACTCGCACGCTTCACTTTCATTCGCTCACCTCCTTAAACGTCCAAACGCTATAAGTCTCTTGCAGTGCCCAAAAGAGCCATTCAGCAAGGTTCAAGCATAAATCAACCCTGACACCGAACCCTCAGCTTGCACAAACCAAAGGTCTTGCAAGCGCATCCTATGTCTTTTTTATTCTGTCACCGCTTACGGGACATGTCCAGCCCCATGTTGAGCAGTTCCTCCATCGGTCCGTGCAGGTTTAGATTCAGGTCAACCGGCGCCGGCCACTCTTTGTAATTGGACTTTCCGCCCAACTTGATCCGCAAAACCCCTTGCCCGCGCTCTAAGGTCTCGAGATCAAGCCTAACCGAGCTGAAATCCATATCGCTCAACGCTTTTGACAGAGGCTCCTGTACATCCCCCCGGATGCCAGCCCTTTCCAGCAGTTCCAACATCTGCCCGCTGTCATCCAACCGTAGCTTTCCGCTCTGCCCCGGCAGTGAGTACAAGAACCCGTTGTACAGCTTTACCCTGCCACGGTCGATACCCACTGGAAAACGCCCGTACAGATATCCCTCTATCTGCCCCTTGAAGGACAACGCCATCATCAGAGCCTCTCCCAGATCGATGCGGTCGGCATAGACTATGAAATCATCTTGGGGGTTCTTGAAGTCCAGATGCACCGAATAAGCGTTCAATCTACCCTTGCACCAACCCACCTCAAGCCGGTCCACAAAAAGCTCTTTCGGCGTAAGATGAAACTCCACACGACCTGCGTCTAACATCAACTTTCCGACTCTAGCCTGTTTAAACGTCACAGCCGGCCGTTCTATTGTCCTGAAAAACACGCCGCTCTCAAAAGCCACGTCCGCCGCCACCCCTTCAGCAGCCATATCCCCGCTGGTTAAATGCCCGTCACGCATTTTAACCCGCCCCGTGACATAAGGCTGCGAGCCCAAGAAACGTATCTCCGCCGCCGCCGAAACTGTCCCCTCCACCCCAAAATCCGGCATCCGCGACCTTATAGCTTCGGCGATAACGCCGTCTGCCGCCAGTTCCGTCTCCGGCAATGTCACATGCAGCACCGCCCGCCGCGCGTCCGCCAAAGGCAGAGTGGCCCTGATAGCCACCTCGCCATCACAGCCTTCAACCTTGACCGCCAGAAGGGCCTCCACCTCTTCGCCGATCCGCGCCAAACCGAACTCTCCAGGCAGCACACGCAAACCTTGCGCCTCCAAACTCCGCCACAACAGGCGCTGGCCCGCATCAAACGAAAGCCCGCCGATCATAGACCAACCGAAATTAACCTCGCCTTCCAAATCTTCCAATGCCATCTGCGCACCGGAAGTCTTGAAATGCCCGCCGCTCCACGATACCACCGACTCAACCAACATGTTCGACACTGCCGACAATTCGAACGGCGGCACCTGAAGTTTTGCCCGCACATCGCCTAAGCCTGCCTCTAGGGACAAACCGTCCTCCATATCACGCCTCAGCGACAAATCACACAGCCAGGCCTCACCGCCGACCGACAGCATTTCGCCGCCGTAACGTAAAGACGCCCGGGCGCCAGCCCTTGCCTCGAAGCGTCCTCCAGCCACCTCCGACGTCAGCCCGGTCTCCGGCACACGCACGCTTGCCTCCCATACCGGATTCGTCACCAACTCCGACACAGCCACATCGCCATCGAACTGGACGTAACCATCATCGATAACCAACCCCATGCGCGGTAAAACGATTGACTCTTTTAACCGCCCGCTGAACGCGCCTGCCGCCGCAGTATAAGGCGGCTCGGCTTTCAACGCCAGCTTGACGTCCCCGCGCGCATTGACATCGCGCCGGATCAAATAACCGTCCGCCAACTCTAGTTCGCACAAAACATTCCCGGCGCGACCCCCGTTAACATCCAGCACCCCCGACAAACTCGCTTTGCCGCATCCCATACGCCCGGCGGCCAGCGGTGCCGACGAGCGTGTCGCCTCAGCCTTGAAGTTGACCTTGCCGCCCCATTGCTCCTGCTCCGAGCACTCCAGCCCCGCATTAACCGACAAAGTTCCTCCGTCCGAGAAGAAAATCGGCGCCAGCGGCAACAAGCCCGGCAGTATCTGCGACATTGACCGTCCAGGCAAGTCTGATTCCACAGTGAAATTTAACGTCTTGCCGCCTTCCTTCTGAAGCCAACGGGCCGAACCGCGCATCCCGAGCAGGCGCCCCGTCTCACGCTCAACATGCAGGGTGTCTTTAAAAGAAAAAGCCGACAATCCAGTGCTCAGCCGACAGCGGAAATCCTGCAGGCTACCTCCCGCCTCCAAGCGCGCCGACTGGAAACGCGCCGAAATCTCGTTCGCCGGCATCTTGAAGGCGCTGCCGCGACCTAGCTCGGCACCGATCTCAAACGTCTCCAATTCGCGCCAACCACGTATCTTGGCCACGCCCCGGGCATTTAAAACACCTCCCTTTTCAGGGATCACACCAAAACTTGCCACCTGGTCTGGCGCGATCAGGCGCGCGATGTTGTAAAGCCGCTTGAGGTCCGACAAACTGACCTCCGGCATCACGGTAATACCGCCGTCATTCAAGGTCAAATGCCCGTCGGCCTTGAATTTCAAGAGTTGCTCGTCAACCGCACTGAACCAGAACCGATAACGGTCATCAGCCTCAAAAACCACTCCCGCATCAAGCACCATCTCCGAAAGCAGCGTACCGCCGGCCAGTTCCACGTCAATCAATATGTCGCTGAGCACAACCGCGCCGACCGAAAATTCCAAGCCCGCCTGCGCACGCTTCGGACGCCGCGCTTGCGCCTTCTGACTAGCAGCCAGCAACGGTTTGATGCTTTCGTATAGCGGCGATGTCACCAATGCTCCGTCCACAACCAGACGCGTGCTGACACCGCTCAGACTTACGCGCCCGACATGCTTCCGCAAAAGATCCCCGATCGTGAACGAAGCCTCAACCTTCTCAACCGACAATAGCGGGTCGTCAGAGCCCAGAGCAAAATCCTCGACAATCAAACGCGACAGCGACAGATGCGCGACCCGGAAGCAGAAGTTGGTCAACCCGCGCTGCTCAAGCGCCTTCCGCGCCAGACGGGTGGCGACCGCCTCCCGTCTGGTCCAGGCCGCGCTGACAATGCTTAGTGCCGAAACCAACACGAGAATTAGCGCGATAAATAACACGCGCAATAATCCCCCTTGCCTGCGTCGCGCCCTCCCCGGCTTACCGTCATGTTTGTCCAGATTCACGCGCTAATCTTAGCTTTTTAAGCATGCTGCGGTCAAGCCAAGGGTACGGATTAAACTAAGTTGTCGCGCCAGTCAGACATTGCTGTTGGGCGCGGCATTCCCGAACGCAACCAGCCCCAGCGCCTGCTCCAGCACAGTGCCAAGTCCGAAAGCTTCAGCCTTGTTAAACGCGATGCGTGTTCGGCAAGCCTGCCCGGACTCATCCTTGCCCCGCCGCGAGATGTCCAGCGTCACCCCGGGATGCGTCTCGTCGTTGCGATTCAAGTTTATCACCGTCGTCATGTTGCGGCTGTCGTGATACAGCCCTTTTCCATCAGCGATAGCAGCAGCCTGCCCGCTGAACACCAACAGCATTTGGCAAAGATCGTCAAAGTTCAGCTTGACCGTGACGCGACCGGCCCAGTCGAAGGTCGCGTGCTGACGGTTGCCTTGAGCCGTCGACCCCGTGGCCACGCTTTTCTGCTGCGCCAGAGTCAAATAGACCGACCCTTCACGGTCACCGCTGGCCGGCACGACCTCGAACCGCGCCGCGCTGCCGCTGCCCTTGCCGTTGGCGTGGTAGAAGGACAGCCGCGGACGGTACCCGCGGGGCTGCGCATCGTCATCCGCTGTCTTCGGCATAGTGTCGTTGATCTCTGTTCCTGTGTTCATCTCTGCCTCCTTCGTTGTTTTGCCGTTTCACGAACCATTCGTGAAATCAAAGGCAAAATAACATAAGAGGCAGTTCAACATGTCGCCCGCCATGCGACATTTTCAGAAATCACACCGCAAGAATAGGCTGCCGGAAAGCATAAAGCGCATCGTTTATAGTCAGCAGATCATAAACGCCCCGCTCGATAAAGAAGCGCACGATCAGGTCGAACGGCGAACTCGATGAAAGCGCAAAACCTGCCGACACCAGCAGTTCATGCGTTTCATCCACCGATAGACGCAACGCCAGCGCGAAGGCTACCGCCGTAGTTTTGCGGGGCTGATATCCGGGATCGCTCCTTATCTTCGAGAACAGTTTGCGATCCACATGCGCCCGCCGGTATACCTCTACCTCGCTCAAGCCGCTTTTGCGGATAAGTTCCAGCAGGCGGCGCGAGAAAGACGCACCCGCACGCGCCAGATACGCCGCAAGCTCGGCTGGGGGCTCACAGACCGACTCAGCAGACATCTCGCTGCCTTGCGTTAGACGCGAGCCGACGTATGCGCGGATCTCTGCCAACAAGTCCGACGTCAAACGTTCCACCTTCAAGCTTTCCTGCCCGCCTCGGGAATTATCGTACATTTTTAGTGAATGGCTTGTTCTATGGCTTTGACCACCTCGACCGCCAAAGCCCGCGAGCCCGCAGCGGTATAGTGCACATCACGTTTCTTCCCGCCTATTTCGAGACGGCGTTCGGCTGAACCGACAAAAGCGTGCAGGTCGTTAACCTGAACCCCCTCGTCTCGCATCACGCGCAAGGCGACATCGTTATATGTTGTTTCGCTGCCTGTAACACGTCCGCGCGCACCCTCCGGCACCGGCGTCGTGGAACACCATATAAGTTTAGCGCCAGTCTTTTTGAGCCGTTGCGTCAGCACACGCAAATTTGTTTCATATTGCTCCAGCGGCACCCATTGCCGGCCCTCGCGGATCTCGGTTATTTTGCCTTTTTCATCAATATGCTTGAGGTCGTGCAATCCCCAGTTGAAATGGATCACGTCCCACTTGCCCTTGCCCAGCCATTCTTCAAGCTTTGCCAACCCACGCTCTGTAGACGCATTGTTGCCCGGCGCGTGCACAACCTCCATCTTGTTCGAAAGCGCCGCCTGCACAAAAGGTGTGTAGCCGATCGAGATCGAATCCCCTATTATCAGCACCCGCGGCAGCGTACGGCCACCTTCCGCCCCGTGCGCTGTTACCGCTGCCGCCACAAAAGCCGCATAAGCGCACATCCATTTTAAGACACTCATCATTTCACCTCCAAATTCAATCAGATTAACAAATTCGACTGTTGCATGGAACTTTCAACTTGATCCGCCGAATAACTTCAATGTTCCGTAATACTCCGTCCTTTGCTATTTTATTTCTGTCCGACAGCTCGGTCGGGCCGGGCTTAACGCGGGGTCCAGCCGCCCTTTTTGTCCGCCACCCTATCCCTGGTCATCTTCTGACATCTTACAAACCATGAACATCATCGAAGAGATCAAAAAACTGCAAAAGGCCAGTGACGCGGTGATCCTAGCGCACAACTACCAGCCAGGCGAGGTCCAGGACATCGCGGACTTCACCGGCGACTCGCTGGAACTGGCTCGCAAGGCCACAGACATCCACGCCGCCGTCATCGTTTTCTGCGGCGTCCATTTCATGGCCGAAACCGCCGCCATCCTTAATCCCGACAAGACCGTGCTGCTGCCGGCCCCGGATGCCGGCTGCCCCATGGCCGACATGATCACTGGCGACCAGTTGCGCGAACTCAAAGCCAAGCATCCGGACGCAAAAGTCCTGTGCTACGTTAACAGTACCGCCGAGGTCAAGGCCGAGAGCGACCTTTGCGTGACATCCGCCAATGCCGTGGCAGTCGCGCGTAGTCTGCCGCCCGACCAGCAGATCATCTTCGTTCCCGACCGTCATCTCGGTTCATACACCGCCGAAAAGCTGGGACGCGAGTTCATTCTCTGGCCGGGCTACTGCCCCACACACGCGCGCATCACCGAGAACCATATACTCGCAGCTCGGTCAGCCTTCCCCGGTTCTCCAGTTCTGGTGCATCCCGAATGCCCGAAACCTGTCCGTGACGCGGCAGACGCCGTGCTATCCACCGGCGGCATGTGCCGTTATGTTAAAGGCCGCGAGGAGAAAGCCTTTATCATCGGCACCGAGACCGGCATCCTACACCGCCTTAAGCAGGAAAACCCGGACACCTTGTTCCATCCGCTTCTGGAGCAGGCCGTGTGCCCGAACATGAAGAAAATCTCGCTGGAAAAAATCCTCTGGTGCCTACGCGACATGCGCACCGTGATCACCGTGCCGGAAAACGTATCCGGGCGTGCCCGTCGCTCGATTGATGCCATGCTCGCCGTGAACTGAACGTCGGGACATACGGAACAAAACCGCGCCATGACCGATAATCTGGACAACGAACTTTTTCTGGATCAGCAGGAACCGGAAGAATGCGAAACCGCCCCCGGACCGGCCCGCCAGCCGCTGGCCGCGCGCATGCGTCCGCTGACTCTGGACGAGGTTGTCGGGCAAGACCACATCCTCGGCCCCGGCAAACTGCTGCGCCGCGTCATCGAAGCCGACCGCCTGACCAACCTGATCTTTTTCGGCCCCCCCGGCTGCGGTAAGACCACCCTGGCAGAGGTGATCGCGCGCGTCACACAGCGCCGCTTCGAGCGCACCAGCGGG
>JAQVQN010000088.1 GCA_028701555.1 Kiritimatiellia bacterium
CGGAAGCGTTAAAGGTACCCCAGCCGAATAAGATAGCGTTTATCGGCACACTTGCAGACGGCTTCATCCAGAATGCGACCGTGAACGGCGAGTTGTTTGTAGGTATCCCTGCAACGGTTTTGCCCGCTCCCTGCCCCGCTAGATATGCGCCACTGTCCAGAGACAGAACGCCGCCGCGCACGGCATCGTTCGTGTACCACTGCGTGGGCGTCCCTGTTTTAACCAGACTATTCGCGAGCGGGCCACTGTCCTTGCCGATGTCGCTTTCATCGTCAAAGCGCCACCAAGCCACGGTTCTTCCCGGCTGCTTACCGAGCGTCAGTCTCCCGTTATCGAGAGCAACCGAGCCTAGTTCCGCCTGCGGAAGGGCCATTGACTGGAGCGCGCCGCGCACCATGACCAGCCGGCCGCCCCCAGTATATCCCCCTCCCAATCCAAAGCCTGATACGTTCCGCCGACTTCGAGGGTGTGCCCGTTGAGTGCGATATCCGGCGCAGGTGACACCAGCGACTGGATGCCGTTAATCTGCGCGTCCGATTCCAGAAGCAGCAAAGTATTTGTGGAATTCATAACCACCACGCTGTCCACCAGCGCCGCATTGTTGGAGAGAATCAGCGTTCCGCCGTCCAACCTGATGTCCCCGACAGCACTCTCCCCGTAGTGGTTCACCAGACGTACGCGCCCCGACCCACTCTTGGCAATCCCACGGCCCGCATAGTACACGCTGGGCCATAGCGTCAGTGTCCCGCCCGACACCCGGATCTCGCCACCCGCAAAGTCAGTTGTTAACGGCGTCGCGTCAAACCCCAGCTTTGCATCGTTCTGTGCCTGAATCGACCACTCCGCATCCGGCAGCCCGACAAATAACATTGCCCCGACGCCCGTGTCGTTGGTGATCGTCACCATTTCGCCGCTGCCCAAGGCACTGAAATCCGCTAGATCCGGCGCACTGCTCGGCACGAAGCCGTCCTGCCAGTTAGCCGGGTCGGCCCAATACCCGCCAACGGCATTGACCCATACACCCGTCGCCGCCCGCGTTGCGGAAGCCCCGAACGCCAAAACCGCGAACGCCAGAAGAAATATCCTGTTGCCATTCTTTTTCATGCCGATCTCCTTATCGTCAGCTTGCGCAAAACACGCTTCTATCACCATTGCAACTATGATAGCAGACCGGGTTTATCGCAAACCACGCCCATCTGCGCAAAAAAACCCTCTGTTTTGCGCAGATGGCCATTGACTTTCCCTCCGTTAATTCCCATTATTTCCACATCGCTCCAACTCCTTCCCTGTACCTTCAGCGTTCGACGTTTGCTTAAACTCCAAACTCTTCTCTATTAACTCCTAATTCCTAATTCCTATTTTTTTTCCGCCATGCCACGCGTCTTAAAACAGATTCCGCAAGTCGCGGTGCTTTTGCCGATGTCAGTCAAGGTCTGCCGCGACATGCGGCGCGGTGTGCTGCGCTACGTGCACCGCCACGGCCCTTGGAGCCTGCACATTATCGAAGGACGCGCCGGCGAGCAGAAGCTGGTAAACATGCGCGACTGGGGCTGCGCCGGCATCATCGGACGGCTTTACACGCCAGAACTGCTGAAGTCCGCTTTGTCGGCGCACGTGCCGATGGTGCTAATGGATCCTGCCGCCGAATGGCTGCGCCGCGGCCACCCCCTTTCGCGCCGCAGCATTGTCAGGAGCGACACCGTGGCTGTCGGTCGTATGGCGGCGGAATATTTTCTGGAGCGAAAGTTTACCAACTTCGCTTATGTCGGAGAAGTGCATGACGTCTGGTGGTCCGTGCAGCGCGGCGCAGCCTTCGCGCAAAGCCTCCAGGCAGCGGGCTTCACTTGCCACCTCTACGGCGGACTCACCGCGAAGGAGCGTGACGATGCCGGGTTCGAACGCGAGCACCTCTGCGCCTGGCTGCGCGGTCTGCCAAAACCGGTGGCCCTGCTCGCGGCTATGGACAACCGCGGCCGGCAGGTCTTGGACGCCTGCGCGTTGGCGGGAATCAGCGTGCCGCAGGAGGTCGCCCTGCTCGGGGTGGACAACGACGATGACCTCTGCGAAACCACCGCTCCGCCGATGTCAAGCATCCTGCTGGACGCCGAACGGATCAGCTACGAGGCCATGCGCCATCTCGACCTGCTGATGCGCCGCGCCACAAACAAACGCGAGACGCTCACCTACGGGCCGCTGCATGTGATCACGCGCCGCTCCACCGAAACCACGCAGGTCAGCGATCCGCTGGTCGTGCGGGCGCTCGAGTTCATCACGCTGAACGCCTGTTCCGGCATCGGTGTACTGCATGTGTCGCGCCACGTCAACGCCTCACGACGGCTGCTTGAAATACGTTTCCGGGATGAGCTGGGGCACACGATCCTTGAGGCGATTCAGCGGGTAAGGATTAAGCGCGTCTGCTCCCTGCTGCGCGAAACCAACCTGCCGATCAGCGAGATCGTGCGCGATTGCGGCTTCGATTCTGAAAGCCACGTCGGCACGCTATTCCGACGCCGCTTCAGTTGCTCCATGCGCGAATACCGCCATCGGAGCTAGAGGTAGTGATATTGTGTTAAGCACACTTAAATCATGACAGTCTTTACAGAATCTTGGGGCGGGGGAGACGGCCCGGTCAGCCGCCTGCCGCCTGCGGCGCGCCTGCTCGGCGGGTTGTTGGTCTGCGCTTGTTGTATCGTCACGCCGTTAACCGGCTGGCGCGATGCCGCGCTGGTCGCCGCGTTACTGGCGTTGTGGCTGCCGCTCTGCGGCCTGCCCACTCAACGGCTGGCTGCCGCCGCCGCTTTCGCCGCCGCACTCTTTCTGCCGATGCTGTTGCTGGCTCTGCCGCTGCGAGCAGAAGGCCGCGCTTGGCCGGCAGCTTTAGCCGTGCCGACCCGGATCATCTTACGCAGCACCGCTTGCTTGATGGCTTCGGCAGCCACAATGTCAACGCTGCGAATTTACGATCTGGGAGCGGCGCTGGCCGGCTTACGCCTGCCGCACGGCTTGCAGTCTCTGCTGCTGCAGATAGTCCACCAGACTGCGCTGCTTGCGCATGAAACACAACGCATGACCAAAGCGCTCAAGGTGCGCGGATTTACAGCTTCCGCTACAGGTCTACGCCTACGCGGATTATGCGCCCTGCCTCAGATGTGGCTGCTGCGGTTGCTGAACAAAGCCGAGCGCGTAGGCGATGCCATGGAGGTGCGCGGATTCGGGGCAGAAGTTCAAGACGTCGACGTCGCACCGCCGCCAGCCTGCGATGCTGCGCTGTCCTTCGACCTTGTCTCCGTGCGCTACCGGCCAGATCTACCCGAAAGCCTCGCAAACGTTTCTTTCACGGTCAAACCCGGCGAGCGCATAGCGCTACTGGGGTTGAACGGTTCCGGCAAAACCACCCTGCTCTCAGCCGCAGCAGGCTTGACACCCTTCACCGGCCGCATCATCGTATGCGGTATGGAGTTGACCGCAGGCACGGAACGCGCCGTTCGCGACCGCATCGGCTTCCTGTTCGGCATACCCGATGATCAGTTGTTGTTCCCGAACGTGCTGGATGATGTGTCTTTCTCCTTGGAGCGCATGCAGGTGGATCGGTCCGAAGCGCGGCAACGCGCCCGCGGGATGCTTGAGCGTCTGGGCGTGGGCGCGTATGCGGACTGCTCGCCGCACCAGCTCTCGCAGGGACAGCGCCAGCGCGTGGCCTTGGCCGGTGCTCTGGCGGCGCATCCCAGCCTGCTCTTGCTCGACGAGCCGTCCTCCGCGCTGGATCACCGCGGCAAAGATGAGCTGGCCGCGCTGCTGAAAATGACCGACTCCGCGATCATTCTGGCCACACACGACCTGGTTTTCGCGCAGCGCGTCTGCCGCCGTTTCATCCTGCTCGACGCCGGTCGCATCGTCGCCGACAGCGACAACCCTGAGACCCTTATCAATCCGCCGCCTGAGCCTCTGCCTGCGGATATGCCAGCACCGGGGTTTGCTTCTTGTATAGCAAAGCGTAAATCCCCGCACCAGCGATAAAGGCCACAACCGGCGCTGCGGGGATGGTGAACCCGCACTGGGCCGCAAAGTTGGGCTGTACTCCGATCACAAAGCCAATCGCCCAAGCGACCCAGCCAGCAGGATTGAACGCCGCGCGCGGACCGCTCCAGCGTCCCTTGCTCAGGATATACTCCATGGCGATCGCGCCGCAGATCGGGCCGAATGAGGCCCCGATGAAAGCGAAAACTGCAACGGCTTTACCTGCCACGCCGCTGATAGCCAAGGCGATGGCCACCACACAGCCGATGCCGCAGGAAATCCACGGATTGACCTTGGGCAGAGTGGTCTTGATCGAGTTCGCTGCGATCAATGAGGAGAAGCAGGCGCTCGGGAAGGCGGTTATCGCCAGCGCGAAAGCCAGCCATTTTGCGATGCCGTCGTTAAAAATCCGGCCCATCAGGTTCATGGGGTTCAGCTCAATCGCGCCGGAGGCCATAGCGGCTTTGCCAGCATCGGTTCCGTAATACCCGGCCGTGATCAGAATCGCCGCGCCTATGGTCAGAAAGATCGCCAGAGCGACTCCCGTCAGCCCGCCTAACGCCACGTCTTTTTTGTCACGCGATCCTGTGCCGAAATCCACGCCAGCCGCGCCTGCCGTGGCAAAGAAGCCCACAATGTATGTCAGGACAAAAGCAAAAACAGCGGCCGCGCTCATCCCTTTGGCCACTGTGCCAGCCACAGGCACGGCCGCAACCGAAGAAGCCGCGACCAACGCCTGCGGATCAAAGCTTCCTAGCCCGCTGATCGTCTTGACAACCAGCACAATCAGAATCGCAGCCGGTATCAGCGGCAGGTAAGTGGAGAACTTGGCGACATATTGAATGCCTTTGAGCGCCGCCACCACTGCGGCGATGCCCCACAGCGCCATGACCACATACAGCGGAAACCCGGAGAACTCGAACATCTGGTTCATCGCCATCGACGATCCGAAAATGTTAACCGCCAGCCAGCCGAACTGCAGCAAGCCCATCAGGAATCCCGGCAGCAGGAAACCGCCGGTGGCCCCGAAGGTCGAGGAGCCAACGATATAGAGCGGCAGCCCGGTTTTTTGGCCGAACCGCGCCGGCAGATAATAAAAAGCGAAATGGCAAAGCAACGCCGCCACCAAAACGCTCAACAAAGCAACCCCGACACCTGCTGAAAGAATGCCGCCCGGCGTTCCGCTTGAAACTGAGTATGACCAAAAAACGAACCACAGGAATATGCCAGCGTAGGTCGGCGCGGTATTTTTATACCAAGGTGCGCGGTTTGAGGCAGGATTGGGCTTGGCGCATTCCAGATAGGAAGGCACCGACATCTTATCGCTCATGCGAGACTCCTTTGTTAGTTATTGAGAATAACATTGTGTCTTAGCGTATTTGATTGTTGTTTGCGGGTCAAGTGCGATTCAACTTCTCGCGGAGCGAGGTGCCTGCAAAACCAGCGGCTTCTTGAGGAAGCGGATTTCGGCATCGGTCAGTTCACGCCATTCGCCGGGTTGCATGTTTACGATTTTCAGCGGGCCGATGCGCACACGGGTCAGGCTCAGAACCACGAAATGGGCCAGCGAGCACATCTTGCGGATCTGCCGGTTGCGGCCTTCCGTGAGAGTGAAGGCCAGTTTGTGGGTATGGTCGCGGCCGACTTTCAGAACCTCGACCTCGACAGGGTTTATGAAGTATCCGTCGATCTCCATGCGCGAGCGCAGCAGGGCGATCTTGCTCTCTTCCATGTGGCCCGCCACGCGCGCGATGTAGGTCTTGGTGTGACCGTAGCGCGGATGCGTCATAACATTGGTCAGCTCGCCGTCGTTGGACATCAGCAGCAGTCCTTCGCTGTCTTTGTCCAGCCGTCCGACCGGCACCAGGCGTTCCGCGAAATGCCGGCGCATCAGGTCGCAGACCGTGTCGCCGCGCGAGTTGTCGGCAGAGCAGATCAGGCCGCGCGGCTTGTAAAGCAGCACGGTCCGCAGCGACTCGGTGGATCTTGCCAGCCGCTTGCCGCCAACCCTTATGTCGTCCTGCGCGGGGTCGACGCGAGCGCCAGGTTCGAGGATCACGTTGCCGTTGACGGTGACCTCGCCACTGGCGATCATTTCGGCGGCATGGCGCCGCGAGGCGACGCCGCGGCGGGCGAGCACATTCTGCAGCCGCTCGCCATCCGGTTGCGCGGATGCGTTTTGCCGTTTGTCCGGACGCGCGGTTTTGTTAGAATCGTTTTTCATTTATGGGACTTTCTGATCGCGATTACATGAAGGCTGGCAATGTTCCTGCCGGCACCCGTCCGGGCTGGTGGCAGCGTCTGCGCTTCTGGTTTTGGTGTCTTTTGCGCCGCCGCAGCTAACTGGAACGGCTTGCGTTGCCGCGCTGGCGGTCATTCAACGCCTTCGCGGTAGGCGGATAGAGCCGCGCGGAAGGACGCAGTCTCGGCATAGCCGCAAGACTTGAACTCCGGGCAGAACCCGCGGTAGACGCACTCAGGCACGCATACACTGAAAAGCTCAGGCTCGCAGCCGCGGATCTCGTCCAACACCAGGCGCCAGGCGGCCGTGGTTTCCGGCGAGGCCTGGCGGCACAGGCGTTTGCGCGAAATGAAGATGATGGACTGGGCGTTGGCAAAGCACTCGTGATTCACCAACGCCGCCTGCGGGGTATCGTCGCGGTTGACACCGGTGCGGTCGGAGCGCTGCGTGCTGACGAAATGCTCGATACCGATCTTGTGGCGTACGAAGTGCACGCTGACCCAGTATTTCAGGTTCAGCCATTTCCACTTGAAGGTCATCTGGCGTATGGGCGAGTGCTCCGAAAGCAGAATGCGGCGTTTCCAAGACGGGCTCGGCTCTTTTTCTCCCTCCTCCATGCGGATGGTGGTGCGGGCGGCGTCGGCCACGTCGCGCCAGTTAAAGCGCGCCTTGAAATATTTAAGGGAAAGCTGCTGTTCCATAGGGACAACAGTTTCGGGTTTTTAGGTGCCGATTGCAACCCGATTTATGAACGGATTGACAAAGTTGAGCCGATTGTCCAAATTGGTGTGCATGCGGCGCAAGAAAATCAAAGAGATTCTTCAAGGATGGGCAGCGGGCGAGCGGGTCGCGGTCGCTGGCTGGGTGCGGACACGGCGGGATTCCAAAGCCGGTTTTTCTTTCGTCGAGATCAACGACGGCTCGTGTCTGGCCAACCTGCAGGTGGTCGCGCCGCAGGCTTTGAACAATTATGCGGCTGAGGTTCTCAACCTGCATCCGGGTGCCGCAATCATGCTTGAGGGCACATTAGAGCGTTCTGAGGGTAGCGGACAGGCCGTGGAACTGAAAGCCGCAGCGTTGCAGGTTCTAGGTTTTTGCGAGCCGGTCGAATATCCGCTGGGCAAGCAGCGCATTAACTTCGAACGTCTGCGCGAACTGCCGCACCTGCGGGCCCGTACCAACAGTTTCGGCGCTGTGGCGCGTGTGCGCCACACGCTGGCGCTGGCCGCGCACCGGTTTTTCGACGAGCGGGGTTTTCTTTATGTGCATACGCCGGTCATCACCGCAAACGACTGCGAGGGTGCTGGCGCCATGTTCCAGGTCACGACTCTGGATCTGAAAGCGCCGCCGCGCCTGCCGGACGGCGGCGTGGATTACGGGCAGGACTTTTTCGGCAAACGCGCGTACCTGACCGTAAGCGGTCAGTTGGAGGGCGAGGCTTACGCCTGCGCACTGGGCGACATCTATACGTTCGGGCCGACATTCCGTGCCGAGAATTCCAACACCCGCCGGCATCTTTCCGAGTTCTGGATGATCGAGCCCGAAATGGCTTTCGCGGATCTGGATGACGACGCTGAGCTGGCTTGCGCTTTTCTGCAACATCTTTTTCGCTCGGTCTTGGATGCGTGCATGCCGGAGATCGGTTTTTTCGACAAGCGCGTTCTGCCCGGCGTGGCGTCGCGGCTGGAAAGGCTGGCCGGAGCCTCGTTCGGGCGGGTGAGCTATACCGAGGCGGTGGCGCTGCTGGAGCGGTCAGGCAAGGATTTCGAGTTCGCGCCGCACTGGGGCATGGACATGCAGTCCGAGCACGAGCGCTATCTGGCCGAGGAGGTTTTCAAAGGGCCTGTGGTGGTCACCGATTACCCGGCGGCGATCAAGGCCTTCTACATGCGGCGCAACAATGACGGCCGGACCGTGGCGGCGATGGATGTGCTGCTGCCGGAAGTCGGAGAGATCATCGGCGGCAG
>JAQVQN010000089.1 GCA_028701555.1 Kiritimatiellia bacterium
CTTGAATGTATCAGCGACTGGAGTTTAGCTTCAAGGCACACCAGTGCCCTCGGCATGGAAAAATTGCAGTCGAACTGTTTACGGTTGACCGTGCTGAGTTCTACAGTAACCTTGAGCGCGCCGCTGTTCGACTCCCCGCGCCCGAAACCGGTCATACTTTTTAATGCCATGTGCTGCCGCCTTGCCTTCAACTTCAAGGTTTATCACCAAATTAAACGAATTGTGCCAATTAAAAATCGTCTGATTCGGTTACTTCGATGATATCCTCTGACCTGTAACTTGAACGTTGAACGCTCCAGTTACCACCGTCTTTTAGTCCTTTAATTAGATAATGTACATGACGGCTCGTTTCAGGTCAATCCAAGTTGCCCGAAGGGTGCGATTCAGCCAAGTGAAATCGCACCCCCGGTTGCGTGGTGTCCGCATTAGTTATTGAACCGTATGCCGCATGCGGGTAAAATGCCCGCATCTTTTAAAAGAAACGGAAGACAGCTATGTCACTACGCTATTTGACCGCAGGCGAATCGCACGGGCCCGCCCTGACCGCGATCCTGGAGGGCCTGCCAGCCGGTCTGGCCCTGGACGAGACCATCATCGCCGCCGACCTCGCGCGCCGCCAGACCGCGGCCGGCGCGGGCGGGCGCATGGCCATCGAAAAGGATCGTGCCGCCATTCTGGCCGGCGTGATGGAGGGACAGACCACCGGCGCTCCGCTGGCAGTGCAGATCACTAATCTAGACCACGCCAACTGGAAAGGCCGCGAAGTGCCGGCCTACACCATCCCCCGTCCTGGCCACGCCGACCTCGCCGCTGCGATAAAATACGGTTATGACGACATCCGCCCGTCGCTTGAACGCGCCTCGGCGCGCGAAACCGCCGCACGCGTGGCAGTAGGCGCTGCCTGCCGGGCCCTGCTCTCAAACTTTGGCATCCGCGTCGGCGGCTACGTGGTGGCTGTCGGCGGCAAAACCGCCAGCCTTTCCGGCATCGGGTTTGAAGACCGTATCGCCCGCGCCCGCGAATCGGCCGTGCAGTGCCCCGACCCCGCCGCCGCGCAGGAAATTGAACTTCTGATCGAAGCCGCACGCGCCGAAGGCCAGACCCTCGGCGGTATCATCGAGATCGCCGCGCAGGGAGTGCCGCCCGGACTGGGCTCGCATGTCAACTGGGACCGGCGCCTCGACGCGCGTCTGGCTCAGGCCGTGCTCGGTGTGCCAGCCATGAAAGGCGTGGAGATCGGCGACGCTTTCAACAATACCGCAGTACAGGGCACTCGTGCGCATGACGCGATCTATCCCGGCCAGCATGGTCTTGAGCGACGCGGCAACGCCTGCGGCGGCATAGAGGGCGGTATATCCAACGGCAATACGGTATGGCTGCGCGCCGCCATGAAACCCATCCCCACCACCCTGCAGGGACAGGAGAGCGTGGACCTAGCGACCGGCCTCGCCTCGCACTCCCGCTACGAGCGCTCTGATGTCTGCCCCGTGCCGCGCGCCGTAATCGTGCTAGAGGCCGTGGTGGCCATCGTGCTGGCCGACGCATTGATCGAGAAGCTCGGCGGCGACAGCATCGCCGAGATGACCCCCCGCTTTGCCACGCTCAAACGCGCCACTTTCGAAGGCGCCCGCATGTCCGGTAAACCCCACCTCTTCTGGCCCTAACCCCCCCCCCCTCACTCTTCACCCTTAACTATTAACCATTAACCATCAACCATTAACCCTTAACCTTTAACCCTTAACCATCAACCATCAACCATTAACTATTAACCATCAACCATTAACCATCAACCATTAACCATTAACCCTTAACCCTTAACCCTTAACCCTCCCCTACTCTCTCTTCTCTTTCTCATCATGCACCTTTTCCTATACGGTCCGCCCGGCAGCGGCAAATCCACGATCGGCCGCATCATCGCGCGCCGCCTTGAAATGCCCTTCGTCGATCTCGACGAGGCGATTGAAAACGCGGCAGGCAAAAAGATCCGCGAGATTTTCGCCGCCGACGGCGAGCCAGCCTTCCGGGCCTTGGAAAGCGCAGAGCTTGAGCGGGTCATTGACGGATCGCCAACTGTGGTCGGTCTGGGCGGTGGCGCCCTGCTTAAACCCCAAAACCGCGTCCTGGCCGAAGCCGCTGGCGAGATCCTGTGCTTCGAGGCCGATGCCGCCACGCTGGAAGCCCGCGTGGCACGTGCGCCGGGTGTGCGCCCGCTGCTGCAGACCGGTTCGGACAGCAGATCCGCAAACCAGCCGTCGCCGGGCAAACCTGTCGCGCAACTGCTGGCTGAGCGCGCCAGCCACTATGCCTCTTTCAGCAAACGCGTCCGAGTCTCTGACCAGCCGCCAGAAAAGACCGCCGACGCTGCCCAGTCCGCGCTGGGTGTTTACCAAGTCTCGGGCATGGGTGCGCCTTATTTCGTGCGCGTCGGAGAAAACCTGCTCGAACGCCTCGGTCTCTGCTTTAAAGCGCTAGGCGGTGGCGGACGCACTGTGATCGTCGGCGACACCAACACCCTGCCGCTGTACGGCGAGCGCGCTGCAGCCGCCTTGCGCACACAGGGAGTCCCCGTGTCGCTGACCAGCATACCAGCGGGCGAGGCGCACAAAACCGTCGCCACGCTCACCGCCCTCTGGTCGGCTTTTCTCAAGGCCGGCATCGAACGCGGCGATATCGTGATCGCGTTGGGCGGCGGCGTGGTCGGCGACCTGACCGGCTTCGCGGCTGCCACCTGGCTGCGGGGCGTGCGCTGGATCAGTCTGCCCACCACCTTGCTGGCCATGGTCGATTCCGGGATCGGCGGCAAGACCGGCGCGGATCTACCGGAAGGCAAAAATCTGATTGGCGCTTTTCATCCGCCTGCCCTGGTACTGGCCGACACCGCAACCCTCTCCACTCTTCCAGTGCGTGAGCTGCGCTGTGGACTGGCCGAGGCCATCAAGCACGCCATCATCGGCGATCCGGGCCTGCTTGATCTACTGCCTCGCTTCGCTTTCTGCAAAAAATCAGAGGCACACGCTTCTTGCGCGTTGTTAAAAGATGCCGAGTGGCTCCCCGCTTTCGTGGCACACGCCATGGCGGTCAAAATCAAAATTATCCGCGAAGACCCATTTGAAAAAGGACGGCGCGCAGCCTTGAATCTGGGCCACACGATCGGGCACGGCATCGAGCAGGCAAGCGGCTTCACGGTTCAGCACGGCGAGGCCGTGGCCATCGGCACGGTCCTGGAGGCGCGGCTGGCTGAAAGTCTCGGACTAGCGCGGCCCGACTTGGCAAAAACACTTTCGGAGGTGTTCGCGTCTATCGGCTTGCCGACATCGGCGCCCGCTGGCCTTGACACGGCCGCCGTGCTGGCGGCAATGCGTCACGACAAAAAAAAGTCAGGTGGACAAGTGCGCTTCGCTCTGCCTGCCGCCATCGGCGATGTCCACACCGGTGTAGTGGCGGACGAAGCCATCCTGCATGAGATGTTCGCATGACACTTTTATGGCTTGCAGTTTAAGCCAAGCGCCCCTACACTATCCCCACTTTTTCGCGCCTGTAGCTCAACTGGATAGAGTGTTGGCCTCCGAAGCCAAAGGTTGTGGGTTCGACCCCCGCCAGGCGCACCATCTCCCTCTACCTATAACTTCAACGTTCGATGTTCAAGTTACCCTCTCATTTTCGCCCGGAGCCCCGGGTGGCTGGCTTACCTATAACGTCTTCTCAATCATTCCCGCGCCAAGAACTTCTTCGCCGTCGTACACGACCGCCATCTGACCCGGTGTCACGGCAAATTGCGGCACCGCAAAACACGCCGCGAAACGCCGCTCGCCCAGAGGTTCCAGCACCGCCGCGACCCCGGGATGGCGATAGCGCAGCCTCACCGTGAAATCGCGGCCGAGGTCGGGCTCTGCACCGGCAACCCACCGCATGTCGGACAAACGACACCGGGAGGAAAACACTCCGTCACGGCCGGCCACCACCAAGGTGTTCTTTTCAGCGATGATCTCTTTCACATACACTTTATGACCGACCGCGATACCCAGACCTTCGCGTTGGCCGACAGTGTAGTGGATCATGCCGCGATGCTGTCCCAAAACCTTTCCTGATTCGTCTATGATCGGCCCCGGCACCGCGCTGCCCGGCTTGAAAAGCACCGAGATGTCCTCTCCCTCAAAAAAATCCTGGCTCTCGCTTTTGCCAGCGAGTTTCTCAAGGCCGGCGCGGCAGGCCAGTTCACGCACCTCGGACTTGGTCTTTTCACCCAGCGGAAATATCAGTTCGGCCAGTTGCGCCTGTTTAAGCCGGGCGAGAAAATAGGACTGATCTTTCGTGGTGTCAACACCGCGCAGCAAACGGTATAGTCCGGCTACCTCATCCCGCACAACCCGCGCGTAATGGCCGGTGGCGAAACGGTCGAAACAGATGCCGCGTTCTCGCGCGTGCGATAGCAGAAAGCCGAATTTCATGACTGGATTACAGACCGCGCACGGATTGGGCGTGTACCCTGCCAGACGGCGGTCTGTGAACTCATCCAACACCCATTGACGGTACTCCCGAGCCAGTGGAATCGTGAAATGCTCGATGCCAAGCCGTTCGGCTGTTTCATGTGCCGCGGCGATGTCATCAGCCTCGCCGGGTCCGAAGCAGCCGCTCTTCTTGGACACGGTGTCGGGCAACGTGGCGTCCCAAATGCTCATGGTTAGCCCGATCACCTCACAACCCCGCTCTTTGAGCAGCAGAACAGTTACGGCTGAATCCACGCCGCCGCTCATACCGACCGCAACCGTGAGCTTTTCAGTCTTAACCGATGGCGCACGGGTCATTTCTCCACCCCTTTATCTTCACTGCCGCCGTGCTGCGCCGCATCTAGGAACTCATAGCGGTTCTGTCCGCAACAGAAACACTGCGGATTGCGCCGGGCAACGGCCGAACTGCCCTGCCCGCTCCATATATCCATCTGATGCAGGCGCGTGATTGCAGGGGTCTCGCCAATCAACAGCTTAAGCGCCGCAGTCACCTGCAGAGCCGCCACCCACCCCACAATGGTGGAGAGCACACCGTAAGTGGAGCAGGGTTCCGACATGACCGACGCGGGGTCATCGAAAACACAGCGCAGACAAGGCCCCTGCCGCGGGCGTATAGCCATGGTCACACCGCGTGTTCCCATCACGCCGCCGTACATCCAAGGCTTGTCCTCGCGCACACATGCGTCGTTAACCAGATAACGTGTTGCGGGGTTGTCGGTGGCATCGAGCACCACGTCCGCCTGGCGCACAAAACTGATGACGTTCTCTGCGGTCACAAAGTCCACCGTCGGCTCGACACACACACCCGAGTTGACCGTGCGCAGGCGGTTGGCGGCTGCCACGACCTTAGGCAGGCTTGCCCGCGCATCCTCTTCATTGTATAGCATCTGACGGTGTAGATTGTGCAGTTCCACGATGTCGCGATCCACCAGCAACAGCCTGCCCACGCCCGCGCGGGCCAGCCAAGCCGCCTGCGTGCTGCCGAGAGCGCCGCAACCCACCACCAGCGCGGTCGCAGCGTTAATGCGCCGCTGGCCTTCCGCGCCTATCACCGACAGCGCCGTCTGCCGGTCGTAACGGCCCGGCGTTTCCGGTGCTACGGTTTTTTCATTGCCATCAGACATTAGTCGTTTCCAATCTATCCAAAGTAGCTCGCGATGCCACCCGCGCTGCGAGGTTCTTATGCTTTTTATTATAGCACTTTACTTCAGATTCGATCAATGACAGCAACGACTAAAAAGTCCGGGATAGAGATGATCCTTTCCGGACTGTTCGAGATGGCGCGCTCTTCAGCGTGGCGGTCACGGTTCGCGCGGGCCTTTGCGCCGCAAACACTTGCTGTCTTCGCATAACTCGCAGTTGTACTCCCTGCGGACAACCTGCGGCCCCATGCCGATGATCCCGCTCACGGACTTGAGCGGATACATCAGGGAACTTTCAGACAGGGTTATGCCGCAGAACTGATCCGGCAGCAGCGCGAACAGCTTTTTCTGCTCGCGCACATGCCACCCGCAGTAACCCGGACTGAAGCGGTTGGTGATGCCCATCCCGTCGCCTTGCGCCTCCGCTCTTATCAGCGCCTCGATCTTGTCAGCGGCGCACTCGGCTATCTCCGAACCCACTGCGTCCAGCATGAACTGGTTGAAGACGTCCCCGGACTCCGACGCCTCCCTGATCAGCTCCTGCATCGCCTCGCCGGCAGTGACCGCGAAAACCGCAATCTTTCCAACGCCCTCCAGATATTTCCCGATCACCTTGCCGGTTCTGAAATCCTGACCGCCGAAAGAGACTCCTGCCTGCTCCAAGACCGGCGGGTCTTCATACAGCACATATCCCGCCTGGGGCACGACACGCCGGCCCACCTCTTTAAGCAGACCCTCCAAGCTTTCCGCGATATGCTCAGGCGGATCCGACTTGTATCCCATGGATCGGAATATGCCTTCCGCTGAAACCGGCAGTTCCCCGCATGACATGCTTATGATTACCGACGAGCGCATTAAACAGCCTCCTTTGCGTCGCAGTATACACCACCCGCCCCGTCAAAAGTCAATGCTGGTATGACGGCAGCAATAAGTGGTGCGAGTCCACTTTGCTGACTATTAACCTGTCCCGTTGTTCATTACTTGGGCAGTGGAGATCGATGAAGCGGGTGGTTTACGCTTAACCCACCTGCTTCATCGGCATTGAGTACGAAAGATGAGCGACCGCAATGTACCCACAGACTCTGCGTAAGCCTTTTGTTTGTCGAGAAAACCCATATGCGTTCCTCGCCAGATTCTGCTATCATTATAGACATGAACATGAGCTTTCAGGCTGTAATCGAACGGGACACGGCGACGGGTCTTTTGGTAGGATACGTTCCTGGGTTTCCAGGCGCTCACTCGCAAGGAGAAACCCTTGACGAGCTGCAGAGCAACCTGCGTGAAGTTATAGGCATGTTGCTTGAAGATGGCGAGCCCCTGCTCGAAGCGGAATTTGTCGGCACCCAAAACCTGGCGTTCGCCTGAACGGAAAGGGTATTCATTGAAAATCCTGAAACCGCAAGAGGTCTGTGCCAGGCTCGAACGGTTAGGGTTTGTTGCAGTCCGTCAGCGCGGTTCCCATATCCAGTATCGCCATCCTGACGGACGCGGCACGACTGTCCCCATGCATAAAGGACGCGATATCGCTCCCGTGCTATTGAGGCAGATTGCCAAAGACCTCGGCATAACCGCTAATGAGTTTTGCGGCTGATCAGCGCCATCAGGCGGATGCACACAACTGTCACCGCATCAGGATCATTGTCCCCAAGATCTTTTTCGTGTTGAGTTTCCCCGCCGCAGACCAATCGACCGTGTGCGTGCGCGTGTCCGCAGAACTATCCTCGGCCGCCGCGATTGCCGAGAGGCTGCGCGTATCCAGCGAGGCCTCCCCTGAAAGCGCCGTCGCCTCAGCCCCGGCTCCCGACGCCATCAGCGCCAGCGCCATCCCAAGCATCACTCCGTTTGTCTTTGTCATCGTCTTGTTTCCTTTCGTTTCTTTGTTTTGTCAACCGGCTGAAAAGGCTCCGGCACGGCTTTTGCCCCGCCTATGCGGCAGGGTTACCGGCCGCCCGGAGCCGGGCGTGTCCGTCCCCGCCTGAGCGGGGCGCGGGCGGCGGCGGATGGGACCTTGCCTGTCCTGTTCGCAGGGTGCTAACGAGGCGGAAGCCTATGTTGTTGTTCCGGTTCGACGGGTCGTTGTTGTTGCGATACGCCGAACGGCAGTTCGACGCGGTGTTGTTCCAGCTTCCGCCCCGTCTCACGCGGTTCGAACCCGAATCCGCCCCTTCTCCGCCCGCCCAGTCCCCGTTGAACGACCTGCGTCCAACGGGAAGTTCTAAAGGTCTGAAGTGCGGAAGTCCTGAAGTTGGCGCCTGCCGTTCCGAAGCGGATAATTTTAGAACATCAGAACCCTCGAACTTTAAAACTTCTCTCAGAATCCCGCGGAACCCGTACCAGCGCACCCCGCCTTCGGCCGCCGCCGCGCATCGCGCCAACTGCGCGCCGTCGATCCCGCCCGCCAGCCACTGGCGTTCACGCGCCCTGAACTTCCGCCGCGTCCGCAGCAGCCGCGCCCGCTGGAAGCGCCACCCGCCGCGGAAAATCCGCAGCCCCAGAAACGCCAGCCCCTCGGAAACCGGCGCGACCACCGTCCGCTCGCCCTTGACCTCCAGCCCGCGCTCCCCCGCGACCCATC
>JAQVQN010000090.1 GCA_028701555.1 Kiritimatiellia bacterium
GCAAAGCCATGTATTGCAGAAAATACAGCGCGCTCAAAATCACCCGCGTCTTCACTGAAACCTTCTGCTGTATGCTCATATCTTGTTCCTTTATTCCGCTTGTTCACCCACACACTTACTCGTTTACACTTAACCGAAAACGCCCTGCGGCAGGAAAGGAAAGAGCCAGCCCAGCTCATCCCTGCCCGGCTGATAACCGTATTCGCTCAGTTCGTAAACTTCGGCAAAGTTTATGCGCTCTGCCTGCCCTTGGCCGTAAACCTCGGCGAGCCGTTCACGGAATCTTTGCGCGTCGTGACCTTTGCGCGGTATCATCCAGTGCTTGACGATGAAAGCTTTGCGCGCTTCTAGCTGTTCCCGCGGCGGCACTTCAGATAGCAAACCCTTGTCGAACGCCAGCCACTCGAAGAATTGCGACTCGTGCGCACAGAGCGCCTCCAGCAATTGATCCATCTCGGCATCGACGCCCAGGACAATGTCAGGCCGCATTTCAGACGGCTTGGTGAAGGCGTCGCGCAGGAAATAAATCGCAGGCTTGACTGACGGTATCGGCGTTTCCTGGCACCACAGCGGCACTCCCAGCAGATAGGCTGAATCCATGACCAGCGTGCCGACCGCCCTGTGATCGGCATGATAGTCGCAGGTGCGGTGCGTGAAAACCAGATGCGGCGCGAAACCGCGTATCAGCCGCGTCATCTCACGGCGCGTCTCGAGGTTGACCTCGATCTCACAATCATGATGATCCATGACCAGATAGTCCGCCACGCCCAAGACGGCTTTGGAACGTTGCGCCTCCCCGCGCCGGCGCACGGCCAGCTCCGCCGACGTCATCGACATGTGCCCCTTGTCGCCGTTGCACATCGCCACCAGCTTGACTGTCGCGCCTGCCCGCACGAAATTCAACGCCAGCCCGCCGCCTGTTATATCGGGATCATCCGGATGCGCCCCGATGATCATCACCCGCAAATCGTTGGCTGATACTTTTCGCATATACCCCATCACTTTCCGCTCCCGCGCCTGCAAGCAGGCTTCTACCGCCGACCGCGCGTGACACACTAAAGCTCGACTTTTCGGCCGCGGCAGGCGCAGAGCTTCTCCGCGTCTACAATCCTCACCGAAGTTCATCTCTTTTAGCGTGTCTTACAAACCGGCAACAGAATCAGTTGCCTTGTCCAAAAGGCGATTCCTGTAGTAGAGGGTGAGATCGATACCGACCATCACCAGATTGAAGAGATATAGCCAGACCGCGCCATCAACTTTTTCCTGCCAAAGCAGCTTATGACAAAGGCCGAATACATAACCGGAAAAAACGATCAGCATGAAAAACAGGCTCTTACCCTTGTTCGTCCGCGATCGCCAAGATTTCATAATCGACAACGGCCAGGCCGCGCCGAAACACAAAAGCATCATCGCTTCAAAAATTGGAAATGGCATGCGTTCCTTCAGTACAATCTTTTGCTATGATATCTGTTTTACGTTATGAATAAGTCATTTATTCGCGGATCACGGCCACACCCTCCGGCGCCTGGATCTCGCTCTTAACGCTGCCGTCGGGCTGCCGCACATGCCGTACGCGCACCACCCCTGCCGGTGTCGAAAAAGCACCCTCCGCCCATTCCAAATCTCCTAGAAAAGGTTTGACCCGCACGGCCTTGCACCCGACATCAATCGGCTTTATGCCCAAGACGTGCTCGATCAGCCACGGCGCCGGCCCAGACGCCCAGCCGTGGCACAGGCTGTGGCGGAACCCTTTGTAGCAGAACTCGCCGAAATCGCCATGGATGTCCCGCTTGCCTGCCACCGGCAGCTCGTCGATACGGAAGGCGTTGTTGGTCCACGCCACGTTGAAATCCTCCCAGAAACTGGTCGCCCCCATATCCAACATGGCACCCCAGTAATCGCGCACCGCGCTGATGCCGCCGCCGATGTCGCCGGCCTTGGCCATGGCCTCCAGCATGTAGTAACCGTAAAAGGTGGAGAATCTCTCAACGCCGTTCTTTGTCAAAACCTCATGATTCATCTCCGCGGCGTCGCGCAAGCCGGACAACGCCAGCAGGGCCGCCACCTGTTTGCTGCCTTCCGGCGCTGGGATGTACTGCCGCAAACGCGCCGCCGCCTGCCTGCACTGCGCCTCCATCTCACTGTCGCCCAAAGCGGACGCCAACCGCACGCCGTCTTCGAACGCCATCAGCATCAGCGCGTGCATGCCAGCGTCCACGGCCTTGCGGTTGTGCTGCGTCGGCCAGTCCAAAAAGCCGTTCGGCATGGTGCAGCGGTTATCCTCGCCGATATGCTTTACAAGATTGTTGAACACCCCCTTGAGATAGTCGTGCTGCTGCGCCAGATAACGCTTGTCGCCGGTATAGCTGTACCAGTCGTGCTGGCAGCGTATCCACCAGAGGGTGTAAGAAGGCATGCCGTTCATCCACTTGTCGGCGGCCGTGGTGTCGCGCATGTAGTCCAGGGACGCGCTGACCACATCCTGCTGACCGAAAACCGCCATCACGGCCATAAGCTCGGGGTGCATGTCGCCCATCCACACCAGCCGGTCACGCTTGATACCGTCCCAAACGAATTCCTGGCAGCAGAGGTGCAGCGTGCGCGCGGCGGTCCCCCAGATTTCGTTCAGACGCCCGTCGCTGCATTTGAAACCGCCCAGCCAAGGCATTGGGCGCATCAGCGAAACAGCGCGCACCGACTCCAGACTGAGCACGCCCTTGGACACCAGGTCGAGGCGCACAAAACGGAACCCGCTATTGCCGATCTCGCGCGTGCCCAGCCACGGCAGATCCACCACCGCGTCCCGGATGGCATGGTCGTTGCAGGCGCCGCGCTCGCCAAGCTCGGCCATGGCCTCGGCCACCGACTCACCGAAGCGCACACGCACCTTCACGTCCCTGCCGCTGGGGCCGCCGGTGGCCATCTGCAAGCCACCGTGCAGCTCGCGCCCAAAATCCAAAACCACCGAGGCCGGCGCGCCCTTGTTCTCCATGCGGCAACCGGAGCCGGCCAGAAAAACCCCCTCCGGGACCTGCCCGTGCTTGGGCTTCAGCAATATCTCGGGGGTCTTGACTGACGCGAGTTCCCCCTCTTCAGAGACCCAAACCACCCGAACCGGCATCACCAGCGTCCTGACGCGCGGGTCAACCCACTCGCCAGCCGTAACCCCGACACATGTCGCACCCAAGCAGATCAATGACAACCGCAGACAAAAACGCATGACACATTCTCCCTTAACTCGCATTAGCATTGGAAATTCCGTTCCGCATTTCCAGCTTACTTTTTACTCCAAATTCCTAATTCCCAACTCGCAAACTGATTCACCTAATGTTGAGTTTTGACACTATATCCTATTGTTGTTGCCAGAACGAGCGGAAAACAGACTAATAAGAATAGCATCACGGGTGAAAAACACACCCTTCCGCTTGACATGCTCTAGGGTCTCCTTCAAAATCATGGCATATCTAAACACGAATGGAGTTATTATGCAGGATATGATCAGAGCCAAACTGGAAGAACTGCGCGGTATGTTGCAGGCTGACGGCGGCGACCTAGAGGTTGTCGCGATCGAGGACAAGAATGTAAAACTGCGTTTGCGCGGTGCTTGCGGAAGCTGCCCGCACGCGACCATAACCCTTAAACAGGGCATTGAGCGTATCCTGCGTGAATCCATCGATCCGGAAATCCTGGTCGAGCGCGTGCAATAAAACGGCCGGACCCAGTGCCCAGCCTGAACCGGAGACAAGTTAAAATGAGAACAACCGCAAGCTTCATACGATTGACGGTTGCGCTAGCGCTTTTGTGCGGCGCGACATCAGCTATGAAAACGTTAGGTCAGACCGCCGAAAGCAAGGAAGCGCGCAACGAGCGCATGCGCTGGTGGCGTGAAGCGCGTTTCGGAATGTTCGTGCATTGGGGCCTCTACTCGGGACTCGCCGGAACCTGGAACGACAAGCCGGTTGGCACCAAAGGCGGCATGGAGTGGATCCAGTTTTACGTCAAAGCCGACACCGACACCTACGCGCAAAAGGCTGTCCCCCTTTTCAAGCCCGCACCCGGTTTCGCGAAAGAGTGGGCCAAACTGGCTAAGATGGCCGGCTGCAAATACATTGTCCTCACATCAAAACACCATGACGGCTTCGCCTTGCACAACTCTACGGTCAGCGAGTTCGACGCCGGCTCAGTGCTTGGACGCGACCTCCTCAAAGAGTTCACGGACGCCGCGCGCGCGGAGGGCCTGCGTATAGGCTTCTACCACTCCGTGATCGACTGGCACCATGACCAATACGAATACGCACTTTCAAAGCAATTGTGCCACCCGCTTCAGGGTAAACCCTATCCGAACGGCAAGCGTGATCACGCCGACTACTTGAAATTCCTCCATGCTCAAGCCGATGAGTTGGTCTCCAATTACGGCCCCATCGATATTCTCTGGTGGGATTACAGCTCGCAGGATTTCGAAGGCGACGCCGCCTGGCGCGCCTTTGACCTGATGGCGGCCGTGCGCGCCAAGCAGCCCGGGATCATAATGAACAACCGGCTCTTCCGTAACGAGGCGGCCGGCTGGAAAAGCATGGGCACTGACGGCTTCGCGCTCAGCATCGACAACAAATACGGTGACTTCATAACCCCCGAACAGCACATCCCGGCCACCGGCATGCCCGGCTTGGATTTCGAGGTCTGCATGACCCTCAACACCACCTGGGGCTACAGCGCGCATGACCACGCCTGGAAGTCGGACGAAACCCTGATCCGCAACCTAGTCGACATCGCCAGCAAAGGCGGCAATTATCTGCTGAACATCGGCCCCAAGGCCGACGGCTCTGTGACCCCAGAGACGGTCAATGCCTTCCGCGCGATCGGCGAGTGGATGAAGGTTAACGGTGAATCGATTTACGAGACCACCGCCAGCCCCTTCCCCTATCTGGCCTGGGGACGCTCCACCATGCGTAAAGGCGAGCAGGGCATCACACTTTACCTGCAAGTTTTCGACTGGCCGGCTGACGGAATACTCAAGGTGCCCATGCAGGCCGAGATTGCTGCAGCCCGCTTGCTGGCCGCGCCAGATGCGAACGTCACCTTTGAGACTGCTAGCGCGCATACGGTGCTGCGTCTGCCGTCAACAGCTCCCGACAAAATCGCGACAGTGGTCCGTCTGGATCTTAAGTCGGCTCCTGAAGTCGACATGTCGGTCAAGCCGCCTGCCGCCAAATAATTTGTTTAAACTGGTATTTTTCAGTGAAGGGTTATAACTGTGTCCAGACTTCAGATTAAAAAACAAGATTCCTGCCGTTTCGACGAAATTTCCCTCGGAGAAGTGATGTTGCGGCTCGATCCCGGCGACATGCGGGTCAAGAACGCGCGCGCTTTCACGGTTTGGGAGGGCGGCGGCGAGTATAACGTGGCGCGCGGCCTGCGCAAATGCTTCGGCCTTAAAACCGCTGTTGTCACGGCCTTTCCCGATAATGACATCGGGCGGCTGGCCGAAGACCTGATCATGCAAGGCGGCGTGGACACTTCGTTGATCAGGTGGGTGCCTTTCGACGGCACCGGCGTGGCCTCGCGCGTGGGACTCAACTTCACGGAAAGCGGCTTCGGTGTGCGCGGTGCACTGGGCGTCAGCGACCGCGGCCATTCTGCGGCCTCGCAGCTCAAGCCGGGCGACATCGACTGGGATCATATCTTCGGTACGCTCGGCGCGCGCTGGTTCCATACCGGCGGGATTTACGCCGCGCTCTCCGCCACCACCCCGCTGCTGATCGAAGAGGCCATGTCCGCCGCCCGCAAACACGGCACGATCATATCATACGACCTGAACTACCGGCCTTCCCTGTGGAAAGCTTTCGGCGGTCAGAAGGCTTGCCGCGAGGTCAACCGCAGGCTCGCCTGTTACGTAGACGTCATGATCGGCAACGAGGAGGATTTCACCGCCTGCTTGGGTCTGGAGGTTGAAGGTGTGGACGAGAACCTTTCACGACTGCCGATCGAAGGCTTCAAGCGCATGATCGGGAGCGCCGTAAAAGAGTTCCCCAACTTCAAAGCCTGTGCCACTACGCTACGCGCGGTCAAGAGCGCCTCGATCAACGACTGGAGCGCCATCTGCTGGTATGACGGAGAATTCCATCAGGCCATGGACATGCGGGATCTGGCCATCTTCGACCGCGTCGGAGGAGGCGACAGTTTCGCTTCGGGTCTGGCTTACGGTTTCCTGGCCTTTGATGACGCACAGAAAGCGGTGTGCTACGGCTGCGCCCACGGCGCTCTGGCCATGACCACCCCCGGCGACACCTCGATGGCGTCCAAGGCCGAAGTCGAAAAGCTGGTCGGGGGCGGCAGCGCACGCGTGGTGCGCTGAAAGCGCGATGCCGTCATTCGTAACGCAGGCAGTCGATGGGATTCAGGCGCGATGCACGTAAAGCCGGATAGAAGCCGAAGAAAACGCCAATCGCGGCACTGAATGCAAAGGCCACCAGCACGGAAGACTCTGTGACTAGGATTGGCCACTGCTGCAGCCTGCCGACTGTGTTCGCCCCGTAAATTCCGAGACTCACCCCCAAGATTCCGCCCACTGTCGACAGCGCGACAGCCTCGATAATGAACTGCATCATGATGTTGCCGGGCGTCGCCCCTATCGCCATGCGCAAGCCTATCTCGCGTGTGCGCTCGGTCACCGACACCAGCATGATGTTCATGATCCCGATGCCGCCGACCAGCAGCGAGATCGAAGCCACAGTCGTCAACAAGATGGTCATCAGCCTAGTCACGCTGCCGATCGTGTTGGTGATCTCGGTCATGTCGATCATGTTGAAATCATCGTCCATGTGCGGCATCAGTTTGTGGCGCTGCCGCAACAAAGAACTGACTTCGGCCTTGGCAACCTCCATGTCTTCGAGCGTGTGCAGGCTCACGAAAAGCATCTGCACATTGTTGAAGATCGAGTTCTGCAGCACACGTTTTACGGTTGTGTAGGGAGTCATGATCACATCGTCCTGATCCTGTCCCATCGAGTTGCTGCCCTTGCGCGCCATCACCCCCAGCACGCGGAAAGGCATGTTACGGATGCGGATGCTCTGGCCCATCGGGCTGCCGTCCGGGAAAAGGTTGTCGACCACACTCTGCCCGACCACACAAACCCGCGCCCCCGCCCGCTGGTCGGCGGCGGTGAAGAACCCCCCCTCCGCCACATCCCATCCGCGCACATTCGGATAATCGGTCGAAACACCCTGTATCTGTGTGAACCAGTTATTCTGCTGATAGATAATCTGCGACCCCGTGCGCACCATCGGCGAGACCGCGTTGATCAGATGCGGCAGGTCGCGCGCGATGGCCTCGCCGTCTTCCGCCGTAAGCGTCTGGCTGGCGCCCGAACCCGCATGTACGCCGCCCTGCGTGCGGCTGCCGGGAAAGACCATAATCAGATTGTTGCCGATGCCGCTGATCTCGTTCATCATCATCGTGGTCGCGCCCTGGCCGATCGAAACCACCGCGATCACCGCCGCGATGCCCACGATGATCCCCAGCGCGGTCAGCAGCGACCGCGTCTTGTTGCGGGCTATGGCTCGCAACGCGACTTTGATAGTGACAAAAAAATTCACAAACTTAAAGATTACTTCGCGCTGCGATAGTCGGGCTCGTTTGCACCATACGCATTGGCCAACGCAGCAAGCGATGACTCCTGCCATTGGCGGTACTCATCCTTTTCCGATTCCGTCTTCAAAAACGCCAAATTCACCACGTGCCCTTTCCCGAGAGGTAACGGGCTTGAGAGCTTGACGTGAGTCGGATCGACCACAGTGGCCTTCAATGGCTGCTGGTAGGTGTCAAGTTGCATACACATCTCCCTCTGTCGAATAGAATTCGCTGGTGAACTGGTAATTGGTTGTTATCATACACCAGTTGGGAGGTATGTGGAAAGAACGGAGCGAAGGTCTACCAAATGCTTCTCTGTAAAACGGAAACGAGCCGGGGTGTCATGCGAACAGGTTTACGACGCGGATGCCGCCGTAATTCTGGCCGGCATTGAAGTCTTCGCTGAGCAGCACCTTGACACCAGCGCGGCGGGCGGCCGCCAGAATCAGACCGTCCCAATGCGACAACTGCCACCGCTCAGCCTCCTCCATGCCAGAGCGGAACAGAGCGACATCCGTCTCCACGACCCGCCAATGCGTGTGGGGGGATACGATTTTACACG
>JAQVQN010000091.1 GCA_028701555.1 Kiritimatiellia bacterium
TCCTGCTGGTTTATAACTCGGGAGACAACTCCTTGCGGGCTTGATCGGTTGTTACTTAAATGCACGGGCGGTCCACAACCCAACTTAGTAAAACCGCATTAAAACGACCAAAAAAGGATTATTGAGAACTGGAATTATTTCGCAGCTCCAGATGCCTTCACAAACCATCTTCACCACACGACCAGAGTGCCACCGTCAACCCCAATGCTTTGGCTTGCTTGGCAACTTCGCGCTGTTTTTCTCCGTCTATCTCGCAAGTGATCACCAGCGCATCTGCCTTATGCATCAGCGCCAAAACAGGCAGTTCGTCAAAAACACCCAGCACCTTGTATCCGGCGATGATCCGGCCCCGTAAATTAATGTCATCATCTAAAACGCCGACAATCACACGGTCATTTGCGCCTGATTTTTCGGCCATTTCACGCAGCAATGCTCGGAAGCGCAGTCCGCCTCCATAAGCCAAAACCCTTTTTGTGCCGACTTTGTCCATCAGCATACGCCGCTCCATAATCTGCATCAGCCCGCTGATGCTGTCCCTCCAGATTCGAATTCCCGTGATCGGGAAGATGGCGAAAGCCGAGTAAATAAAAATGAAGCGCATTAATTCAGGATCGTCCTCGTTGAATATCCAAGCCAGGCCCGCTCCAATGCCGGCGCCGCCGAAAACCGCCAGCGTAAGAACCGCGAAATCCCGTATCTGTGCCCGCGACCACACCCGCCAATAAGTCTTTGCCACTACCAGCATCACAAAAACCGGCACCACAAACATGGGCAGATCAGCCAACATTTCCTTGCGGTTTATGGGTAAGCCAACCTCCCAACGGGCAAATATCCAGGTCAAACACAAGAAAAGCACATCAAGAACCATATAAGTCGGCATTAAAACACCTTGGCGGATTGTCCCGCGCTTATGGACAATCAGCCTTCCGGTATCCCATAGTTCGACACGCTCCAAATGCCGCACAACCACAAAAATCGCCACAATGAACGCTATCAGGAAAAGCCCAGGGGCACGGCCCTTTAAAATCGTGCCGCCCATGCCGATGGCAACCAGCACGGCACTGATCATGTACAGGATAACCGCAACCGTCCTCTGATTCATCTTTTCGCGCAGGAGACGGTGGTGCAAATGATCCTTGTCCGGCTGCATGACCTTGAGCCTGCTTTTTACGTTGCTGATACCGCTCGGCAACATCGCCCGCACCGACCTGCGCCAGACAGCCAGCAACGTGTCGAAAATCGGCACTCCCATCGCCAAAAGCGGCATGCCCAGCGACGCTGCCAATTCTTTTCGAGTGCCCGTCATTAAAGGCATGGTCGCCACACACAACCCCAAGAACATGCTGCCTGTGTCCCCTAAGAAGACTGTCGCCGGATGGAAGTTATAACGCAGAAACCCTAGGCATGCGCCCGCCAGCACCAGATAGGGCAAGGTGGCGGAAGTGTTTCCCATAAACAAAAGCGAGCCGGCCAACCCCACACAAGCGATCAGCGCCAGCCCCGAAGCCAAACCGTCCATGCCGTCAATCAGGTTGAAGGCGTTAACGGCCATCACAATCCAAAAAACCGTCGCTAGACAGTCCAACCACGGCGGGAAAGCCACCAACAGACCGCCTACATTCACACCCGACATGTAAAGAATCAATGCGGCGGCAATCTGGCCAGCAAGCTTGACTAACGGTTTTATACCTCGTTTGTCGTCAACCAGTCCAACAACCGCCAGAACTCCAGATGCCAGCAGAAAACGCCTTTGCCAGAACACCGTGAATTGGCTACTCAAGGCGCCGCCCGAAGACCAGAAAAGAATCCAGATCACCAAATGAAAGGTTAAGAAAACAGCCAAACCGCCGCCTCTGGGGATAGGAGCTAAGTTTATTCGCCTTCCGCCTGGCATATCCACCATGCCGACCTTGCGCGCAAACTCGCGGACCAGAGGCGTCAGCAATAGCGAGACCGCAAATGCCCCGAAAAACGCAGCCGCGTATTTCAGCCCGTCCGCAGCCATCTTGGCCAGAACAGTTTCCGAGTAATTTAATACTCCGCCCACCCAATCAACCGTCATAAAATCCCCTACCGAAGATAAGTGAGTTTAGGATATAGCTCCGATAAAAACAACCTGAAACGGTCTAAGCTTTCAGGAGAGTCAAGCGGAGCGCTGACACTTACAGCCACCATCACCCAGCGGTTTATGCGGTTGTGCACAGAACGGTCCCAGACATCCAGCAATATCCGCCGTGTGTGGGAACTCGTCTCCCTTTCACGGCTTAAAAACCAGTACACCAAGTTAATTTCCGGGCTGCCAGAACGCCTTGCCAAAATCTTGCGCACCGTCAGCAGATGCCCGTTCTCAAGGTTGATGTTGACCCGCTCCGCCTGAAGCATCGCGAAGCCTTGCGCAGGCAGGCATAACTCGGCCCTGTGTATGCTGCCCCGGTTTTGACCGCCGATCACAACACTAACCGCGTAACGCAGGCCATCGTTGGATCGGTAATTGCGCTTGATTATGATTGTGTCACGCGGCAAATCACTCTTTTCTCCCAAAGATATCCCATGCAGGGGACTACCGCAAGCAGGACACTTAAACCCCTTGTTCTCTAAAACATCAGTATCAGTCAGATCACGCTCCTCCGTAACAGTCAGGCACTGGTGGTTGTGGCAGAACCACGGAACGTCACCTTTAAAATCAAGCACTGTCACAGGCAGGGTCTGGGATACGAAAATATCTTGATCAAACACAGGAGGAGACATATTCGAATTTACTGCGAACACCGTCAAAACCATAGCCGTGACACCGCAAACCTTCAAGCAAGGCAAGCGAGAGCGCCTCTCATTATCCGCCAAGCCGTTTTGCGCAGAATCAAGCACAGGTGCGCTGGTTTTGCCGCGACTCAGAACACGCAGCACCGCAGCACTGTGCTTGTCAATCAGATCTCCGGACTTAAGCATCAACAGCACCCCAACCAGAAAAACCACATACCCTGAATAGTCGTGATAATAACCGACAGCAACCTCTTGCCCGAACCAGGCCGCCACCAGACAGATCGTCATGATCCTAGCCATATTGCCGATCATGGCGATCGGCACCGACAAGCTGACTAACAGCCACTTCCGGCAAGCCGTCTTCTGGGTAAGATACGAGTAGGCTGCGGTCAATGCCATCATAGCGAATAGAGACCTGATGCCACTGCACGGATCAGCCACATCGACGTTGAACTCCGCGCCGGGTACTCTTGAAAAAATTGCCGTGCCAGAACGTTCTATCGCAAAGCCCAAGCCGTTCAGCAGTCCTGTTGCCATAGCTGATGAAAAAATGCGCAGGTGTATTGTGAAAAAGTCAACAAACGAGGAAACCGGAATCGTAAACACCAGATAAGCCGCCGGCACCCGCATATACCGCTCAACGCCGCGTCCCCAAAACGCGAACGGCACCGCCCAGATGAGACCTATCAGTGAGACTTGTTCAATTCGAGACTGTCCGCCACGCCCCCCGAACCAAGCCAGAACCAAAAAGACCGCCACCCAGAGAACTCCGGACCACGAAGGATCGCCGGACCCGGAACGCAAATCCTTGCGGTGCCTCCATAACAGATAAAGACTGAAAAACGGTATGAGCCATCCATGCGACATGTCTTCAAGCGGCTCGGAAAACATGGCCATCGTGTAACTGAACATGTGCCGGTAATTCAACAGTGCCGCAACAATCAGCAGCGCCAACGCCGCTGCCCGCGTGACAAACAAACCCCGAACACTTTTACCTTCAAGCGACATTTACGTTTTTCTCCCCGGACAACAACCCTAACATGGCTGCACGCAGGTCATCCGCTTCACCGCCGCATTCACATAGTTTACGGCAGGCTTCAAGCATCTTGTCTGTTTCCAGTTTAAGCGAAGGGCTTATCTTGCTCACATAGATGCGCGCATGACCGGTCTTATATGCCGACTTGTCGCTGACATCCAGCTCCTCAAAAAGTTTCTCCCCGGGACGTATCCCGGTGAACACAATCGGCACATCTTCATGCGGTCGCAATCCTGAAAGCGCTATGATCTCCTCGGCTAGCTCTACAATCTTCACCGGTTCCCCCATGTCGAGCACAAAGATCTCGCCGCCTTTAGCCAAAGCCGCCGCCTGCAAAACCAGCGACACCGCCTCGGAGATCGTCATGAAATAACGTTTCATGTCAGGGTGCGTCACGGTCAAAGCCTCCCCTTTGCGTATCTGCTCCCTGAAAAGCGGCACCACAGATCCGGACGAGTCCAACACGTTGCCGAAACGCACCGCCGAAAAATAGGTTCCCCCCATACGGTTCAAATCCTGCAGCGCAACCTCGGCCAACCTTTTCGTCGCACCCATCACAGACACAGGACGCACCGCCTTGTCAGTGGAGATTAACACGAAACGAGCCACACCGTGCTCCAGTGCCAACTCCCCCAGCAAACGCGTGGCGAGGACATTGTTTTTAATCGCCTCAACCGGATTCTGCTCCATCATAGGCACATGTTTATGCGCTGCGGCATGAATCACAACCATCGGCCTGTATTTCGAGAATATTTCCGCCATGCGTGAACGCTCGCCAATATCCGCCAGAATAGCCACAACACTGGCCTCTGAACCTATTTTACGGATCTCGCGCTCTATTTCGTACAAGGCGTTCTCGGATCGTTCAACCATAACAAGCATGTCCGGCCCTGTCCGTAAAATCTGCCTTACCAGTTCGCTGCCTATCGAACCGCCCGCGCCAGTGACCAACACCCGCTTGCCGCCCAATAACTCGATCACAGACCCAGCATCAGGCTGATTCTCCTCGCGCCCCAACAGGTCAGCCACATCAATGTCCCTTATTTTCGAGGCAGTCAAAGTCCCTTCCAGCAACTCATAATACCCTGGCACAATCCGAGTCAGAACATGCGCCCGTTCGCAAAGTCGCACAACGCGGCGGATAACGTCGCGCGGCACACGCACCATCGAAACAATAACCTCCTCCACCTCGTGACGACGCACGATTTCCGGCAATGCGTCAATTCCACCCAGTACCGCATGACCTTGAATCTTGGCGTGATGCTTTGCCGGATCGTCATCCAGAAAACCAACAATCTGCACCCGCCGGCCAGACTGGCGATTTAACTCGCGCGCTGCCAGATTGCCTGCCGCGCCAGCCCCCACTAACAGCACTCTGCGCACCCTGCCGCGCTTGACCGCGTCCCAGGCAAAATCGCCTTCCACCACAAACCGCCACAGCAGGCGCAGTCCGAGAAGCCCGCCCAACAACAAGAAACTGTTGAAAAACGAGATGCTGTAGGGCGGACGCAACCCCATGCGGTCCGGAAACAACATGCGCGACACCAACAAGATCACAGTTGATGTCGCAACTGCCCCGACAAAGCGCGGGACATCTCCGACACTCACATAGCGCCATAAAAGCTTGTTGCATCCGAAAACCGTCAGCGTGGCCGACTGTACCACCCAAACCGTGATAAACGACAAAGCCACGCGGCTCCACCCCCACCACGGCTCATGGAAATCAAATCGCAGAAGAAATGCCGACATGTAAGCCGCCAACATCACTGCGGTGTCCGCCAGATAGCATCCAGCGCGACTTCCCCACACCAAAAACCTGGATTTCCAAACCTCGTTCATAAGAAACCTTTATTTAACCAAAACAAAAGCCCCTTTCACAGAAGCAACTTTCACGGGCACGATCCGGCAGCCTGCAAACGGTACAAGACACCTTCTTTAACAAATTCGCCCACAAGGCCTTCGAATGCAGACGGCACATATCCAGCACGCGGCGTAACCACATAAATCTTATTATGCCCTCCATAGGCCAGCTCTGCCAGTTCGCTATCGCTTTCCCCCGACCAAGGCGTCACTAGCCGCCACGAGGTCTCAACGATGCCGCTATGCCGCGCCGCCAGCAAAGGTCCTGCCGCAGTCGCGTCAGCAACAATCACCGCTTCAGCCGTCACTCCGCCAGCGGCGGCAACCGCGAACTCATGCGCCGATCGCTCCATAGCTTTCCATGGCAACAGCCAATAACGCGCCTCGTTCCGGAACGGCAGTTCGCGCCTGCCGTACAGACCGGCTGAACTCTCTCGAACACACACAAACAACAGCAGCGGAATAAAAGCCGCGCACACAACACCAGCAGCCATCAAAAGATACCGCGGCCGTAAGTCAGACCTCGCTCCAACGCCCGCCCAAACAGCCAGCAACCCCAACGACGGCAATACAAAAGTCGCCTGGTCCGGCACAAAGTAGCGGCACCAGAACACTATGTGCAGCGCTGTTATCCACGCCAGGCAAAGCCGCAACAACCTCTGTTCCGAAAGCCCGCGCCAGCCGCCCATCGCAAACAGCCAGCACGGATTCGCCAGACTGACGCCAGCCAAAGCCAGATTTGCCAACGCCAGCCGCCCCCCGCCGGGTGCCCGCATCCCTAAGACAGCCGACCGGTAACCGTCCCCGAACATTAGACTCGCCAGTGTAGTGCGCCAATTGCCAGAGAGTTCCCAGTCCGCTAAAGCCTGCCACCATACCAGCACCGCCCCTGTCGACCATAACAGCATGACG
The DNA here is from genome assembly GCA_028701555.1 of Kiritimatiellia bacterium. Lineage (GTDB taxonomy): Bacteria > Verrucomicrobiota > Kiritimatiellia > RFP12 > UBA1067 > JAQVQN01. The sequence goes on from JAQVQN010000091.1 coordinate 6,569, forward strand.
CCGACTGCCAGCGCGCCCGCCTCAATCAATCGCCCAGACAGTGACGCCTTACGGCCAGACAGCACCCGCCCAAGCTCCATGGCCAGCACTGCGGCATAAACCGGAAGCGCGAGCAATGCAAAATTATGTACAGCTAAATGTGCCCCATTCAAAAAGAAAAGCAGCATAATCCAAATAAGCCCGCGCCGCTCTGCGAATCTGGATAGAGCATACAACTCCGCCATCAGGAACGCCAGCGACCAAGTGTAGACCTCCGCCACCGTCGCCATCCACCAAGGCATGTGCGCAAGCCCCAGCAGCAGTGCCGCCACAGCCGCGCACCAAACTTTGCCCGTCACGCGCCAGACGCTTTGCGTCAGGAACACCAGCGCCAACGCCATGCCCAAGCCGCTAAAGAGATTGATGGCATATAGACGCTGCGCCACAGGAAAAAGAAACATGAACCCCCTGGCCCCCGCAATGTAAAGCGGATGCGCCCGAGCAATTCCAGAGTGCCAAAAATAATCACCCGCCAGAATTCGGTACTGGAACTCGCCGCTGTCCTGCCAGCTTACCCCGCGCTGCGCCGTTGCCGCATAAAGCGCTAGGAAGAAGATGAAAACCGTGAGCGAAAATATCCACCCGCCCGGCTGCCGCCCGTTCTCCGTATGCGCTTCAAAGTTCATCAAAAACCGCCTCTAACAGCACAAGACTTTATCGGGGCAAACGCACCAGACTGCCATGATCCGGCACATTGCGCATCGCGGCACTACCTGCACCGACCGTCGCCCACGCACCGATGCGTATCCCCGGAATCGTGCAGGCGTTCGAACCCAACAGAGCGCCTTCGCCCAAATAACATCCGCCGGAAACACGCACCCCGGGACACAACTGAGCGAACTGGGCCACTTCCACATCATGCCCCACTGTAACACTTTGATTCACTAGCACGCCTGCGCCCAGCTTGGTGCCACACGAAACCACGCTGCCTATGCCGATAAAGCACCCGTCTCCCAACCGTGTGTCCGGTGCCACCACCGCACTGGGATCAACCAGCGTGACCGGCGGCACGCCCCGAGTGGCGGCTTGCTCAAAAACTTTCTTCCGCACCTCATTCTTGCCGATAGCGCACACAAAACCTTCCAGTCCAGCCACATCATTCAGCGCATCAAACCGCCCTAGCTGCGGATAACCGCAGAAAACACCGCTCTGTTTGCTATCCGCGTCATCACAAAAACCCATCACCTCGAATTTCGGCGCGACCTGATTTATGCGCCCGATCACCCACGCCACCTCAGACCCGAATCCGCTGGCTCCGATTATCACTATTTTCTTCATAACCTCAAACCTCCGCCCGCCTGAAAGCCCCTGGTTCGCACCGCGCCTTGATTCAACGCGCATGCCGCAAGCTAACCCCGTAGACAGCAAAACAGCGGTTGCTCAGCACGCACTCCACCGCCTGACTTTGAGACAGCCGCTCCACCACGCTCGGCCTAGTCATATCGCTGACCAACAACCCAGGCTTGCCGCCAAAATACCGGCGCGCCAAAACATCCGGATCTGACTCCCCGAAATGCTCGAACTTCA
>JAQVQN010000092.1 GCA_028701555.1 Kiritimatiellia bacterium
TCTCGATCTGGAAATTCAGCTCCTCCAGCCGGTTCGTGGCCCGGTCGCGCTCACGGGTCCGCGCCCGCAGCTCGGATTCTACCTGCCTCAAGGTCGCCTTGTTCTGCCAGGCCGTACGCAGCATTGACCGGTCTGTACGTCTCAGGGCACTCTCCAAAGTCGCACGCTGCTGTAACACCGTAAAGTTCGTCAATACGTTTATCCGCGTCTGCGCCATCTCTAAATCCAGTTTCTTACGCTGCAGCGCCAGATCGTCGGCTTGCAGCTCGGTGCGCGTTAGAAATCCGGCGCTCGCCAGTTTCTGCGACCACTCCATGCGTTCGGCGGCCCGCTTAACCTCTTCGTCGGCTAGAGCTATCTCAGCCTCATACTGGCGCATCTGCTGGGGGTAATCGCCGTCCAGGTACTTTTCTAAAGCCATCTTAGCCAGCATGTGTTCCACTTCGCGGTCAATCAGCGACGCTTCGCAATCGCCCTCGGTGATACCCAACTGCTCCTGCTTTACAACCAAATTGGCCTCTGTGTTGGCCACTGTGATCTCCTGCTCATTGCGTTTCTCCACCAGCTCGCTCGAATCGAACTCAAGCAGCAAATCGCCTGCATGCACGGTCACGCCCTCGTCGATAACCCAAATGACCGTGTTGTTACCCTCCAGCTCACTGGTGATGACAACCTTGTCGCGGCTCTGCAAAGAACCACCTGCCGTCACGGCAATTGTCAATGGCCCTTCCTTGACCTCAAAGACGGGGACATCATCCCCCCCTCCTCTGTCACGTTTGAAGAACCAGAACACAAGCGCCGCTGCAAGGGCCAGACCAGACAGTATAAGGATTTTCTTTTTCAGCTTATCCCCCATTTTCATCCCCGTAAAAATCATGCCACATACCCGCATCTGAAATATCTAGAACACCAAGGTCACGGCGCAGCTCTAGGTCGCTTCTCCACCATAATATCACCGCAGAACACAGCGCATTTCTAGCACTCAACATTGCCCCTTCCGCCTCCAGTATGTCACGCATAGAGGAGCGTCCGGACTGCAGAAAAAGATCATTGCTGTCAACACGCAGCTTTGCCACTTTCATCGACTCCACCTGATTCAGGTACGAGGCGCGTGCTGCGACAAGATTACGGTACCCGTTCCGGACAGACTGCTTGACGCTGTCCTCCTTCTCCTCGAGTGCGCGTTTGGTCTGTTCAAGCAAAACCAACTGCCTCTTAAAAGCGTTTCGCTCTCGGCGACGATCCCATGGCAAAGAAGCCCGCAACCCCAAACTGCTCAGCTCCCCACCACTGAAACTTGATTGCCCGGTTGAGCGGGCGCGGTCAAAGCCAACCGAACCGGTCAGAGTCGCATCCGCCCGCAAATCGTCAGCCGCTATCTTTACCGAACGGACACTGTCGTCCACCCTGTGCCGCATGACGATCATATCCCGCCTTTCCGCCAGAGCAATGCGATAAGCCTCCAGCTCATCCGGGAAGGTCTCGGTCGCATGCTCTTTAACATTCGCCCAATTTTCCATCAGCCGCTCCAAAAGGGCCAACTCGCCAGGCTCAAGCTCCAGCTTGGACTCAGGCGGCAATCCGATCCGCATTTTGAAATCATCAAGCTTTGTCTCATAACTCTTCCGGGTCGAGATCACACCCTGGCTGGCAGTCAACAGGTCGGAACGCGCCTGGTCAACCTGAATGCGCTGCATCCTGCCGGCGTCGAACATCATTTCCGCCCTGCGACTGTTCTCCGCCAAACGCCGCTCGTTATCCAATGCGTTCTCCAGCCTCTGAACATATTCAAGCACGTCTAAATAGGCGCTGGCGACTGAGACGGAATAGGTTTGCCGGTAATGTTCAAAGTTCATTATCGCGTACAGCAGATCACGTTCGGCCTGCGTCAAGGGCTCTCGGATTATTTCCCTTCCCGAGCCGCGCAAAAGCGGCAGGCTCATCGTCAGATCCCCCGTCACACCCAAAGACCGCCAATCATCACGCAGCAGACTGACAACATCAAAAGCCAGTGCCCCGGCCACCTTCAGGCCGCTCTCCAGCTTGCGCTCAAACCCAGAAGAAGCCTGACCTGTAGCCCTCTTAACGGCCGGGTCTCCGGAAAGCAACCCCAACATCATGCCACTGAAGGAGTTTTCGAATTGGTATTGCTGATAGTCAAGATCCAGCGCCCTCAGAAAAACCGTCTCTTTGTGAGTCTGGTACTGTCGGTCATTCCGTGCGGCAACGCACAAGGCATCTTTTAGAGAGAGGGACAGTGTGCCGTTAGCGACCGCCTTGATGTCTGTGTGCTGTAATTCCGGAAAGACTACACCCTGCTCGCCGCGCGCCACTGCCAATAAAGCAATCCTCAAGGTCAATGCGTCTGCGGGCCTGTGCACATCAAAATCATTGGTGCGTCCGGTTTGCCGCTGCCAACACTCTGTGGCCAAACGCACCCCAGCCGCATCGCTGTCTTTGACCGCCTTTTCAGGCGTCATACAGGCGACCGGCAAAAAAACCAACCACAACATAGCCGCAGCGCAAACAAAACAGCGCGCCAAAACACCGGTAAGCAGGTTGTTTCCTGCAACCATCATAATTCAAAGCTCCCCCAAAAATCCTGCTAAACTCCAACGCTCTCCCCAGAACGCCGGATGCGATCGCCAGCAGCGACAAGTTCCCCGGGCTGCGGCATCAACCTCGCCTGCCGTCACACCTGTTTGGCGCGGTACGACTCCACCTCCCAGTTTTCAATGAACCCCCGTTGGCTGTCGCTTAAATACTTGATGCCGCCAAAAGCCTTGGCCAGACGCCGCACCACGGCGCCGTCAAAAGCCAACTCCAAAGCCAGCTTAGCGTTTTTCGCGCTGGAGCCGACCCCCATAACCGCTCTTTCCGTCTCAACCACCCTCGGCGCATACCCCCTCAACGCCTTGAAAGCGCGCAGATTATCGGCCGAAAGAACGCCCTCAAAAGGATACGACTTGGCATACACGATGTGATCCGGGGAGATAGGCCCGCAGCCTATATCAAACCGGCCCGAAACCGCCACAAACGCCGCCTCTTCGCCAAATGCGTCTGCCATAATCCGTTTCCAGACTGCGACCTCCGCATCTGTCGGAGCATCCGCGCACACCACATCGCCGACACCAACCCCCGCCGCTTTATAAGCAGCGCGCAAAACACTCATGATTCCGGCATAGGTCGCGCGTATCTCTTCAGGCGTATCCCCGGCCACGAATACTCCGTGGTTTTCAAGCAGAATCACAGCAGGCTCAACCCGGCGCTCTGCCTTGTATGCCACGATCGCCTCGCGCACTACCATGCACAAAGTGTATCCCGGATCAACGTACGGCACCCAGAGCGCGTCCGGCAAAAGCCGGGCTGCCGCCTCCTGCCCGCCGACAGCACAGGTGAGACCGTTGACTTCCGCTGGATGAGTGTGAACCACATAGCGCGCACTGATCGAATCATGCAGCGGAGCCTCCACAGAGGCCCGACCTGCCGTCTCAGGCTTTACCGCGTCAGCCATCATGGTTTTGACCATTTCCTCGCGCTCAGCCGCCGCTTCCGGCGGCCGCGCCGCATACAGCCTCGACAGCATAGCGCGGTCCATGGCCACGAAGCTTTCAGGCTTCAAACCGGAAAGCGTCGTGCCAGAGGGCTTAACCCATAATGTCGATTCGTTCTTGCAAGACGTGTTGCCTCCGCCAGCCTTGACATACTCCTCTGTACCGAACTCATGCGACAATTCGGTGATCGTATTCAGTATTTCCATCATCACTTCAGTCCACATTTCAAACCGAGCTTTGTCCCGAACTCTATCCTCTGCCTATCGCTTGCAAAACCCAGGCAGGTTTTGCAAGCGATGCTCCTTACTACCGCTTGGCCAAAACATTGGCCTCGAACGTCTTGACCTCTGCCAGCCATTCCGTGTCCAGCGGCACATCCTGATCCTCGCAGAACTTGTCCCAGATCGCGCAGAACGGCAGTGTCTTTGCCGTCTCTGTCCACGCCAGACGGGATGTCAGGTCATCCGACTTCTCTGCGCCAGCCATCAGCTTGATGGGCTCCAGCATCGCATACAAAAGCGCCTTCTGCATAGCGCGCACACCGATCACCCAAGCCGCGATGCGGTTGATGCTGGCGTCAAAATAATCTAACCCGATATGCACACGGTTAAACTGATTCAACCGCACCAATTCCTGCGCGATCGCGATCAGGTCGTCGTTGAGTATCACCACATGGTCACTATCCCAACGCACGCCGCGGCTGACATGCAAAAGGATCTCCGGCACGAACAGCAGGCAAGCCGAAAGCTTGTCGGAAATCGTCTCCGTAGGATGGAAATGCCCGGCGTCCAGAGTCAGCAACTTCTGGTTCTTGACCGCATAGCCCATGTAGAACTCATGCGAACCGACCGTATAACTCTCGGCGCCGATACCGAACAGTTTGGATTCCACCGCGTCAAGCATGTGGCGCGGATCAAATTTCTCCGCAAAACAGGCGTCCAACGAATCGTTGAGGATCTTGCGCGGCGTCTCACGGTCAGCCGGAATGTCCTTGTAGCCGTCGGGTATCCAGATATTGTTGACGCACGGCGATCCCAGCGCCTTGCCGATGGCCGCCGCGATGCGTCGTGTGGCGATGGTGTGCTTGATCCAGAAGTTACGGATTTTCTTGTCGCGACTGGACAGCGAAAACCCGTTGAACATAGGATGCGAGAACAAAGTCGGGTTGAAATCCATGCCTAACTTGTTGCGTTTGGCCCAGTCGATCCAATTCTTCATGTGCGACGGACACAGCTCGTCACGGTCAACCTTATGGCCCTTCGGGAATTCGGCGTAGCAAGCATGCACATTGACGCGGTGCGATCCGCCCACCAGCGAGAGCACAAACTCAATATCACCGCGCAACTCTTCGGGGGTGCGGGCGCGCCCGGGATAGTTGCCAGTCGCCTGTATCCCGCCGGTCAGGTCACCTTCCGGATTCTCAAAACCGCGCACGTCGTCACCTTGCCAACAGTGCAGTGACACCGGTATCTTCAGCAGTTTTTTCATCGCCGCATTAGCATTTACACCCAAATCCGCATATCGCTCACACGCCAGCTTATACGCCGCATCAATGTTCTTCTTGCTCATTATAATACTGCCTTTTGGTTATCGCCCCCGGCCTGCCGGAAACAGTTCTTTTACACTCCCGTTCAAATGGACAAAACTTCTCAGCCGTTTTGAACAGAAAACCCATTAATAACTGTGCCATATTACACCATTTACCCCCCGTTCGGCAAACCCACAATTTTTTCTTTCTGGTTTTAGCAAACAAATGCTATCTTCTTAAGTGAAAAACAGCACTTTTTAGTCTAATGAATTTTACGAAAAAAAAATTCTACGATAGCGCAGTTCTATGTGCGATTGTCTGCGGAACCGTCGTTTTATGCGCTTGGAACGCATCCCACCAGGCTGGAGCCACCGACTCCCGAATGCGCAAAGATCTCTCGAATCAGGCTGTCGCGATCGCCCAAAATATCGACCCCTCCAGCGTGTCACGCCTGTCCTTTACTGCGGAAGATGCAGGTATGCCGCTTTTCAGGCGTATGTGCGACCAGCTTGCCGCTTACCAATCCGTGCTCAAGTGCCGCGGCATCTGGAGCATGGCGCTACGCAATGGAACACTGATATTCGGACCGGAATCTTACGACCAGAACGACCCGATGGCCTCGCCTCCAGGCACACCATACCTAGAACCTTCAGAGTATGATTTCAACATTTTCAGCAATGGCCAGCCCTGCACGGTCGGTCCGCTACAAGACGAGTACGGCGAGTTCGTTTATGCCGCCGCGCCTGTGATCGACCCCAAAACCGGCCAAGTGATCATGGCCGTCGGCTTGGACATTCTGGCTGCGGACTGGAACCGGATCATGCGCAACGAGAAAATTTTCGCCTGCTTGGGCGTCATACCGTTGGGACTGCTGCTGATCGCCGGTGCCTGGCTTCACGCTAAACGCCGAGACAACGGCAATAAAAACCACGTCTTTTTAATGTATGCCGAAACCTATATCGTCGCGCTCTGCTCACTTTGGCTGACCGTGCTGCTGGCTGACGACATCTACAAAAAGGAGCACACCGCTCAGCGCGAAATGTTTTCACAAATATCCGGCAACCAGGCTGAACGCATAACCAACAAGTTCCACCAGCTTGAGCGCCATGTCTTGGATAAGATCGCTTCATTGAGCCAGTCTTCGCAGCATTTGACCAGGCCGGAGTTCCGCCAGTTAGCCAAGTCTTATCTGGAGCGAGACAACTTCTACAGTCTGGCATGGATTGACCGGATCCAGCTCGACCAGCGCCAGGCGTGGGAGGAAACGGAACGTAGCTGCGATTATCCAGAATTGTTCATTTGGCAACCGGGACCTGACGGCAGGAGAGTGCCATCCATCGGCAGCAATGGCGTGCTATATCCCTTGCGCCACTACCTGAGCAATAAAACCTCGGCTTTCCTTACTGGCATCGACATGGGATTCGCTCCTGAAAATCGTTCCGCATTGGAAAGCGCCTTTAGCAGCAAGCTACCCTGCGCCACTGATCCGGTTGACTTCATAACTGACGAAACAGACGAAAAGGGCATCTTGGTTTTTCATCCGGCTTTTGACGAAACCGGCGACACTTCCGCCTTCCTCGGATATGCAACCGCAGCCTTTTTACCGGCCCAAATCGTTAGGTCGCTTACCGGCCCTACCCCTGTCCAAGACCTGTCGTGCCTGAGCACCATCCTACAGATCGGGTCACAAGCGGCGAAACCTTTCGTACACTATCAGGCTTCTGGACGTTACACCTCACCCGCCGCCTTCGCATTTAACTTAGCTGGCAGAAGTAATCTCAGCCAGGTGTACCCTCTGTTCGCTTTTGGACGCGCTTACTTGTTACATGTGACCCCGGGGAATGCCTTTTTATCCACTTACAAGAACAACACTGTCATACGCAGCATCGTGGCTGGCCTCATTATCACCGCATTGCTCACCCTGCTGACATGGATACTGTTGCGTAAGAATGTAACTCTGGAAAACAATATTCGGCAAAGAACTGCAGAACTTCTGGCCAGCGAAAACCGGTTTAGGTCGCTTGTCGAGGGCGCGCCGTATGCGATAATGGTGCAAACCAACGGCATATTCACCTATGTAAACCAGCGTGCCGCGCATCTTTTCAAGGCCGGCACCGACAATGCCCTCATTGGCAGCAAAGTCATGGAGCGTTTCACATCCGCCGACTGCGCCGCAATCTATGAACTGCTTGCGCTGTCCGACTATTCTGAATCGGTTTTGCCGGTGCTGGAGGCGAACATACTGTGCCTTGACGGTTCGCAAACATGGATTGAGATGTCAGCCGTGCCTATCAGTTTTGCGGGGCAGAACGGATCGCTGATTTTCGCGCACGACATCAGCTCGCGCAAAATCGCAGAGCAGCAGCAGCGTAAACTGGAAGAGCAGCTACTGCACTCTCAAAAACTCGACTCGCTGGGCCAACTGGCAGGCGGCATAGCGCATGATTTCAACAACATGCTCCAGATTATCAACGGCGAGGCCGAAATGCTGATCGAAGACGTGGGTCCAGACTCGCCACACGCTGAACCGCTGAAGGAAATATTGCAATCCGGCAGGCGCTCTTCCGAACTCACCCGGCAACTGCTGGCTTTCGCCAGCAAACAAACTGTCAAACCGACGGTCTTTGATCTCAACCAGAAAATCGCAGAGCAGTTGCGGATGCTTAGCCGCCTGATCGGCGAGCATATCGATATCGTCTGGCAACCCTGCGAAATACCACTACCCGTGCAAATGGATCCTTCGCAGTTGACACAGATACTGACCAACCTGACCATTAACGCGCGGGACGCGATCGGCGATTCAGGCAAAATGACGATCGAGACCAGTATGGCCTCAATAACTGAGCCCATGATGTTCAATAAAAATGACTTGCAACCCGGACAATACGCTGTGCTTTCAGTCACAGACAACGGTCGCGGCATCTCTCCCGAAAACCTGACGCGTGTTTTCGAGCCGTTCTTCACCACCAGGCCGGTCGGCAAGGGTTCCGGCCTCGGTCTCTCAACCGTCTACGGCAGCATCCGGCAGTGCTCGGGCCATATCCATGTCTA
>JAQVQN010000093.1 GCA_028701555.1 Kiritimatiellia bacterium
CCGGAACGACCTGGCGCAGGATGCGGGCCACGGTTTCAACGAGGCGGACGTTCCATAGATAAACCGAAAAGCCGACAATCAGCGGGCGGCGCTGCACGATTTCCGCCGCGAGCTGCAGCGGTGTGAAGTCAAGATCTGTCTCAAAAAAATCAGCTCGTTCCGCGAGCGCGCCGAGATTGGCCTTCAGCGTGCGAACCGCAAACGAGCAGTGGCTATAACGGGCGTTAACCGCCACCAGCAGAATCTCGGTCGTGTCTGGCGTCACTTATTTACAATTCTCAATATCCCAAACGGTGGTGTATTTAAGGATCAGATCCACAAGCGGGGTCGGGTCATCAAGGCCGTGCGGGTGATGGCCGCAGCCGGGTTTCTTAAAGACCGTGATGGTGCCGCCCAGGGCTTTGTAACGTTCCTCGACTACGTCCGAGTTGGTTTCCGGCGGCACGGCATCGTCGGCATCGCCCACCACATGGATTAGCGGGATGCCTGCCTTGGCGAGCGGTTGCAAGATGTCGACGGGGTTGCCTTTGTAAGCGACGGCCTCCGCCTCGTCCTTGAAGCCGTACAGCTCTAGAAGTTTTTTGATGCCCTCCTCCACCCGCATGCCTTTGACCACGCCCATCGGCCAGCTTTTGAAATCGCAGACCGGAGCGTCGCCGTAGATGCAGACCACGCGCGCGGGATCGGCGGCGGCGAAACGGTAGGCGTAGAGACCGCCGCGGCTGACGCCGGTCAGCGTGCACTTGGGGTTCAGCCCCATGGCGGTAAGGTGGCGGTAGAAGGCATCCATTTTAGCCAAGGCCGGCGGGCTGCCGAGTGACATGGTGCCAACCTTCATGTGGACAAAGAAGAACCCGTTCTGCAACAGGGCCTTTGTGCCGGTGCGTTCAGAGAAGGCTTCCGGCCATTCGGTACACCAGACCCAATGGTTGCCCGGACGCGGGTTGGACGGGACCGTGACCCAGCAATCGGTATTGTCGACCTTGAAATGATGACGCTTGAATCCCTGCCACTCGTCTACCTTTTCTGCCTGCCAGTCGATGGCCAAGCCGAAGGCACGGTCGGTGAAGGCCAGGTAGCACTCCCAGTCATAGCGCGCGATACCGTGCTCGAAGGGGCGGCGGTGGTAGGCCATGTGGGAGCCGATGGAGGGGGTCATCTCGTCCGGCCATTCGGCTGCAGGCAGTCCGGGATGGCCAAGGAAGCGCCAGACCGGCTCGGCAGCCTTCATGCTCAAAAATTCTCCGTACGGGTCGAACCATTTGCCGGGGAAGCTCGACACGTAGATTCTGCGCGGTGCGCAGGCCGCCACCAGCATATGCTGGTCGAACGGCATGGCGGCTTCGTTGTCGCTGTACTGGCGGAAATTGCGGCAGAACCAGTGGGGGAAGTTCTGGTTTTGCAAGGAGACATTCTCGCCGTAGTCGCGTTTGGCCAGCGGAACGCCGCCGCCGCCGGTCTGGTTGGGGATGACCACGGCGAAACGCTCGTCCTTGGCGCCTGCCAGCAGCGCGGTTTTGGCGAGGCGCGAGCAGCCGACGGCAGCCACGCGTTTGGGGTCGACGGCGGGCTCTTGCTCCAGCATGTCCATGCCGCGCATGAGCGCCCAGGCCCAGGCGGCGATGGCGGTGGTCTTGTTGCCCGCGTCAGGGGCTTGCGGCGGGAACACGGTATGCACACCGTTGGTGTAGAGCTCTTTGTGATCCGGCGCCACATCGCCGTAACAGGCGGTGGCGAGCGCGTAGCCGCGCCGGATCAGCATTTCAAATGGCCATGTCTGAGTGAAGCCGGGTTTGGCACTGAGACCTCGGCTTTTTTCCGAGGCGCGGTGGTTTTCGATGAAATGCTTCTTGTCGTCGCGCAGCCAGCCTTCGGTCAGGAGTATCGACGGATCGGCGTCAAGCTCCTGGTTGCCGTAGTAGTTCAAGCCGATGTAAGCGGGCACAGGCGCTGGGGCGTCCTTGGGGGTGAAGATGATCCAGTCGATTTTCGGTCCGGTACGGTCATCCCTGAACCACATGCGGATCTGCTTGCGGGTGGCGAGTCCCTCCATGACATCTTTGCTTTCAAGCAGTTCCAGACGCATGACGGACGGCGGCGGCGGGATGACGCCGAACATCTGAGCCTCGAAGAGCGCCAGTATTTCGTCGCGGCGTCTGGGCCACTGCTCAGGCGCGGTGAGTTTGGTGCCGTCCGCGAAAGTCAGCGGATCCGGCAGGGTATAGGGCGCGATTTTCGACTCGTCATAATTTGCAGTGAGCGCGAAAAGAAACAAGGGCGAGAGCAGTACGCCAAATAGAGCGGGCATAAGCGAAGATCTTGGCAACGTGTTTTTCTTCATCGTCAGAGAGCTCCTTGATGTTTTGCCTTTTAAGCAACAAAGCATTATTAAAGGCAGACGATATTCTGACACGGTTTCGCGGACAGGTCTAGCGTAAGCTTATGCAAAATGCAGGCTGGGCCGCAGCTATGTGAAATTGCAACCAACCGATCACGGATGCCCTTTCCTGCTTGCCTCCATTCGTAGATTAGCCTACGCTCTTTACCAGTCACGCTTGTGCAAGACCTTTTGTCTACTTCATTTTTTTTAAATCATGGAAGTGTATTTCACCGTGCGGATGTTTTCAAAACATCGGTTGTTGCACTGGATGGTAGCGTGTGCGAGCAAAAAAACAGGGGGGAATGATGTATTACCGTAAGTTGGGATCTTCAGGTCTGGAAGTGTCTGCAATCGCTTTGGGCACGTGGGCGGTCGGGGGCGGGCCGTGGTGGGGAGAATCGGATGACAACGAATCGATCAAGGCGATCCACGCCGCGATCGATGCCGGAGTCAACTTGATTGACACTGCGCCAGTCTACGGGTTCGGCCACAGCGAGGAGGTTGTCGGACGCGCTGTGCGCGGGCGCCGCGAAAAAGTGGTGATAGCGTCCAAGTGCGGTTTGTGGTGGGGTGACGAAAGTGGCACACCGTATTTCGAGCTGAGCGGGCGTAAGGTACGCAATTGTTTGGAACCGCGCACGATTCGGCTTGAAGTCGAGAACAGTCTGCGACGGTTGGGGGTGGACTGCATTGATCTGATGCAGACGCACAAGCAGGTGGGGCCGGGCGAAACGCGGATCGCCGACACGATGGCCTGCCTGATGCAATTGCGTGCAGAAGGTAAGATCCGCGAGATCGGCGTATCCACCTGTACGCCTGCGCAGATGGACGAGTACCTTGCCGCCGGAATACTGGTCAGCAACCAGCCGCGCTACAGCATGCTGGATCGCTCAATAGAAGCAGATCTGCTGCCGTACTGCCGAAGCCACAACATCGCAGTCCTAGCCTATACCCCTTTGGAGCAAGGTCTGCTGACGGGAAAGATTGGAGTGGATACGGAGATCGCACCGGAACAGTTCCGTAACAAGTTGTCATGGTTTGCGCCTGACAAGCGCCGCAAGGCTTTGCAGGTGCTGGATGGTTGGCGGCCGTTAACAGAAAAGTATGGTTGTACCATGGCGCAACTGGTATTGGCATGGACAATCGCGCAGCCTGGGGTGACCGCTGCCCTGTGCGGAGCGCGCAAGGTGTCCCACGCTGTGGAGAACGCTGGCGCCGGGGCAGTGGCGTTAGGCGCGGATGATATTGCGCGCATGCGCCGTGATGTCGAGGCGGTGGCACCTGCGGCGTGACACTTTTTTGCAAAATTCAGTTGGTTTGCGGGCTCTTGGCGCATTGGGGTTAAGAAGCATGAGAAATGTTTTTCCGGGGCTGACGTTTGCGTGTCTGGCGCTTGCTTTAAACGCTGGTGAGGCGGATAGTTTGCGCAGGCGGCTGGCGTTGGTTGAGCCGGAAGCGGTCAGGCTTGCCGTTGATGACATGTCGGCAAGATGGCCGCACAGGGATTTTGAGCTGGCCGAGTCTGGCATTGGTGATTTGAAAGTTCGTTGTGAAGAGCTTTTGAAAAAGCTGGACGCAGCGGACGAGGACGCTGAGGAGGCAGCGAGGCAGCTTCTCGACGGGCTGCGATCCTTGCTGCTGTCTAATCCGTTGCTTGACTTTGAGCGACTGCTGGTCATCAGGCGGGGTGCGAACAATCTGGCGCTGCCGCAAAACTGGCAACAGCAGCGGGATGTCAACCGACGCGGTCTGATTAACGAGATCGCGGTCTTGTCGGAATTACGCGGCGTACCGGCATTGCAAACGCTGCACAAGGCGCATGCGGAATCATATGTCGGCGATCTTCAGCTTCATTGGGGCGCCCGGAGGCTGATGTTCACAGGAGAGAACCGTCAAAAACTACACCGTGTTTACGAGATGGATGTTGACGCTCCTGATAAGGTCAGCGAGCTGCCGCTGATCGACGACGCTGATGTTGACAACTACGCCGGTTGCTGGCTGTCTGATGACTCGGTCATATTCCTGTCCAACGCCACGTTTGTAGGTGTGCCATGTGTGGTAGGATCTTCGTATGTAGCTAATCTTTATCGCTGGTATCCCGGCACTGGAAAAATCCGCAGGCTGACCTTTGATCAGGATCACAACTGGTATCCGACGCAATTACAGGACGGGCGGGTGATGTATCTGCGCTGGGAGTACAGCGGCATCGTCCATTATGTCTCAAGGTTGATGTTTACCATGAACCCGGACGGCGTTGGCCAGCGCGAGCTTTACGGCAGCAACAGCTACTGGCCGAACGCGATGTTTTACGGGCGTCCTCTGCCGGATGACCCGCATCGGTTTGCGGCGGTTGTGTCAGGGCACCACGGGGTTCCGCGCATGGGTGAGCTGGTTTTGTTCGATCCGACGATGGGGCGCCGTGAAACGCAGGGGGTCGTACAGCGCATTCCAGGGCGCGGTAAGGTTGTGGAGCCGCTGGTCAAAGACTATCTGGTTGATGACTCGTGGCCGAAATTCTTACATCCGTTCCCGCTGGGCGGCGGATATTTTCTGTGCGCCTGCCAGCCGTGTCCGGATTCGCTCTGGGGCGTATACCTGGCGGACATCTTTGACAACCTGACGTTGGTCTACGAAGAGTCCGGTCAGGCTATTTTAGAGCCGGTGCCTTTGCAGGCGCAGCGCCGTCCGGCGGTGTTGCCAGACCGTGTCGCGGTTGATGACAAGCGCGGCTGGGTAAAATGCACCGACATTTACGAAGGCCCCGGTTTGGCCGGTGTTCCGCGCGGTACAGTCAAGCGTATCAGGGTTTTCACTTACTCCTTCGCATATCGCGGTATGGGGTCAGAGACCGATCGTGTTGGGTTTGACGGACCTTGGGATGTTGTACGCATAATGGGGACCGTGCCGGTGGAGGTCGACGGCTCCGTTTATTTCGAGGTGCCTGCCAACACTCCGATCTCATTGCAGCCTTTAGACAGCCAAGGCCGTGCGCTGCAGCTCATGCGGAGTTGGCTGACAGTGATGCCCGGCGAATTGCAGTCATGTTCTGGGTGCCACGAGCCGCAAAACAGCGGTTCCGGCCCGCTAAAGCGTATCAGCGCAATGGAACGTGAACCGTCCCAGATTATCCCTTGGTACGGACCGGAGCGCGGTTTTGCCTTCAACCGTGAGGTTCAGCCGGTGCTGGATCGCTATTGCGTGCGCTGTCATGACGGAACGGCATCGCGTCCGGACTTCACGCGGCGTCCCGGGGTGTCGATCAAAACCGCCGAAGTCTATTACATCAATCACAACAACCTTTTTCCGCCTGCTTATCTTGATCTTTGCGCTTATGTCCGGGGGCAGACGCAGGAGAGCGACAACAACTTGCAGACACCTTGCAATTACCATGTTTCCACGACCGAGCTTTTTCAGATTCTGGAGGGCGGGCACCATGGTGTGCGGCTGGACGAAGAGTCGTGGGATCGTCTCACGACGTGGATTGATCTGAACCGTCCCAATCACGGCACCTGGACGGAAAATGTCGGTGAGCAGCGCATGGGAAATCTTGCTGAGCGGCGCAATGACATGCAGAAGCGCTACGCTGGCCTTGACGAGCGCCATGAGGTGACCTACGGGGTTGCGGAGCTGCAAGCGCCTGCTGAGCAGGCATCAGAGGTCGATGCGCCGCAGGCTGCCAAGCGTGTGGAAGGCTGGCCTTTTGATGTTGTTGAGGCGCGTTCAAGGCAATCGGCGCTGGGGGATTTAATCCGTACAGTCGTTATCGCGCCTGGGGTTGTTGTTGAGTTCATGCGCATCCCGCCAGGCACCTTTGTCACGTCTGACGGGCGTACGGGTGAGGTCAACAGGTCGTTTTGGATCAGCGTTGACGAGATAACCAACGAGCAGTACGCGCAGTTTGATCCCGCGCATGACAGTTTTCTTGAACGCGGCGAGTACATGCAGTTCACGGTTGAGGAACGCGGTTACGCGCTCAACGAGCCCAGGCAGCCGGTCTGCCGCGTCTCCTATGAAGCTGCCGAGGCTTTTTGCGCTTTTGTCGCGCTTAAGGCCGGTTCGTGTGCGCGGTTGCCCAGCGGTGACGAATGGGAGTGGGCGGCGCGTGCCGGCACAGACGCTCCTTTGGCGTACGGGGGCGTCGGCGATGATTTCTCGCAGTCCGCCAATCTGGCTGACGCGGTTTTTAGAAAGATGGAAAGTCTTAAAGACAACATGCCTGCGGCGGCGATACCGGCCTGGCGGCCTGCGGAAACTAATTATTCAGACGGTTTCCGGGTTTCGGCGCCGGTCGGCTCGTTTGCTCCGAATGCGTGGGGATTGCGCGACGTGCACGGAAATGTCTGGGAATGGACGGATGAGAGGCTGCCTGACGGGCGGGTTTATGCCCGCGGCGGTTCATGGTGGAAACGGCCGCGTCACGCCACGTTCGGGGCGCGCATTCCTTATGAGGCTTGGCAAAGAGTATACGATGTAGGTTTCCGGGTAGTGATGGAAGATTGAGCGGTTTTGCCTAAAAAAACGGTTTACCTTAAGGTGCGGTTTCAGTAATATAAAAGACATTTCGAATGATGCGCTGAAAGGGGGCGCGACTGGAAACCAGAGAGCGTGACGGGATAAAGTACAAGCGGGTTCTGCTGAAGCTTAGCGGAGAGGTTCTGGGCAACCGTGCGTCGGGCGAGTGTATCGACCCGGACGCATTGGCGTCTATGGCGAGAAGAGTTTACCGCATCGTTGAGATGGGCGTTCAGATTGGCATCGTGCTGGGGGGCGGCAACATCTTTCGAGGCATCAAAGGCGAAACCAAGGGTGTCAGCCGCACGACAGGCGACAACATGGGTATGTTGGCGACCATCATTAACGGTTTGGCGATGCAGAACGCTTTGGAGCATCTGGGGTTGGAGACGCGACTGCAGACCGCTATCGAGATGCATCAGGTGGCTGAGCCTTTCATCCAGCGCAAGGCCATGCGGCATCTTGAGAAGGGGCGTGTAGTTATTTTTGCGGGCGGCACGGGCAACCCTTATTTTAGCACGGATTCGGCGGCGGCGTTGCGTGCCAGCGAGATCGGGGCCGAGGTGTTGTTAAAGGCGACCAAAGTGGACGGGATTTACACGGCTGATCCCAATCTTGACCCTAACGCCAAGCGTTATGACACAGTGACCTACGAGGATGCCTTGCGCAAGCGTCTGCGCGTGATGGACTCCGCTGCCTTCGCTTTGTGCATGGACAACCGGATACCGATAGTGGTTTTTGATTTTTATGATGAGGATGCTTTGGAACGAATTGTGCGCGGTGAGACCATAGGTACGCTGGTGGGCGACGGGGTTAAAAGCGCTTGACAACTTTATTTTTCAGGAGGTAAGGCGATGGAAGCGTTAGACGATGTGCTTCTCGACACGATGGAGAAGATGGACAACACGCTGAAAATGGTTAAGGAGCAGTTTGCCGGATTGCGCACGGGTAAAGCATCGCCTGCGCTGGTAGACGGTGTGCAGGTGATGTATTACGGCACACCCACGAGATTGCGTGACTTGGCCAACATCTCGACACCGGAGCCCAGGCTGATCGTGATCAGCGCTTACGACCCTACTGCTTTGCCTGAAATTGAGAAGGCGATACTGGCTGCTAATCTTGGTGTCACGCCGCGTAACGACGGAC
>JAQVQN010000094.1 GCA_028701555.1 Kiritimatiellia bacterium
TGGTGCTGATCTTCGGCATTAAGGGCATCGCGCGCGTCACCTCCGTGGTGGTGCCGGTCATGATCGTCTTTTATCTGGCCATCGCCTTCGGCGCTCTTCTGGTGCACGCGCGCGCCATACCGTCGATTATCGCCTTAATCATGCGGCACGCCTTCACGCCCACCGCGCCAGTCGGAGGTTTCGCGGGCGCGGCCGTCGCCGCCACCATGCGGGTCGGCCTGGCACGCGGCCTCTTCTCCAACGAGTCCGGCCTCGGTTCGGCCCCGATCGCCGCCGCCGCCGCGCATACCAAACACCCGGTCACGCAGGCGCTGGTCTCCATGACGCAGACCTTTATCGACACGCTGGTCGTATGCACGGCCACCGCCTTTGTGATTCTAGCCAGCGGCGCCTGGACCATCACCACCACCGACGGAACGGGTCTGACCGGCGCCGCGCTCTCGGCCACGGCCCTTTCATCCGTTTACGGGGACTGGGGCGGACGATTCTCCTCAATCGCGCTCGCGCTTTTCGCCTGGTCAACCATGATCGGCTGGGCCTACTATGGTGAAAAAGCCTGCCAGTACTTGGCCGGCGAAAGAATGATACCTGTCTATCGGGTCGTTTTTGTGGCCGTAGTCTATTTCGGCTGCGTGATGCGCCTTGAGACCTGCTGGACTATCTCAGACATCTTCAACGGCCTGATGGCCTTCCCCAACCTGCTGGCCCTCGTCTGCCTCTCGGGGATCGTCGTGAACGAAACTCGCGAGTATTTCGCCGCCAAGGAAAACATCTGACCCTCGACCGCAACCCCGCTACAATTTGCGCACCACGCCGCTGACCACCCCTTCGACCGCCAGCCGCTGCTTGGGACGTATCGTGGCGTAGCGCTTGTTGGCAGGCTCTAGCCGCACGTCCCTACCCTGCCGGTAGAAGTACTTCATGGTCCACTCGCCGTCCACACAGGCGATCACGATGTCGCCGTTGCGCGGTGTGCGTCCACGCTCGACCAAAACCGTGTCGCCCGGCAATATCCCCGCCTCCACCATCGAGTCGCCCTCCACGCGCAGCATGAAGGTCGCCTCTGGGTGCACCACCAGATACTCGTCCAGACTCATCGTGTCCAGCAGCGCCTCCTCGGCCGGCGAGGGGAACCCGGCCGCCACGCTGCCGAGCAGACGCAACTGGCAAGCGGCAGGTTCCGGCAGCGGCGCGGCCAGACGACCCGTCGCGGTGCGCCGCAGCGCGCCGGACTCGACAAACTTGCCGGCAATCACTGAGACCGTGTTCTTTGATCGCACGTTGAAAAGGTCGCGCATTTCGTCCAGAGTCGGCGCGCGCCCGTTGCGCCGGATGTACTCGTTCAACACCGGTATCCGTTCCGACAGCTTTGATTTTGGTGACATGAGTATTATTATAGAACTTTTGTTCTAGCAAACGCAACCCCCATCCGCTACCCTCTTTCCGCCAAGTGAGTTTCACCTTGAGTGCGTTTTCAGTGAATACCTAAACACCTAATGACCTTAACACCTATAAACCTAAAATCCGGCATCCCTGTGAGATGCTAGTGATAATGAACTTCTATGAACTCCCCCTCCGACTGCACCATCCTGCATGTCGATGCCGACGGCTTTTTCGCCGGTGTCGAACAAGCCTTGAACCCCGCCCTGCGCGGCCGCCCGGTCGTCACCGGCGCCGAGCGCGGTATCATCGCGGCCGCCAGTTATGAGGCCAAGGCCCTCGGCATCAAACGCGGCCTGCAACTGCACGAGGCGCGGGCGCTCTACCCGGACCTGGCCGTCCTGCCCTCGGATTACGAGACCTACAGCCTCTATTCGCAGCGGCTCTTCTCGATCCTGCGCCGCTTCACGCCGAATGTCGAGGAGTACTCCATCGACGAGGCTTTCGCCGACCTCCAAGGCTGCGACAAACTACTCGGATGTGCGCAAGAGCGCGTGGCAGAAAAGTTGCGGGATGCCGTGCGCACCGAGATGGGCCTGACAGTATCCGTCGGCATCAGCCTCACCAAGACCCTGGCCAAACTCTGCTCCAAATTCCGGAAACCCGACGGCCAGACCGTGCTGCGCCGCGAACACCTGCCCATCATGCTGCGGCGCACGCCGATCGACAAAGTCTGGGGCATCGGCCCAGCCAGTGCCGCCAAACTGCTGGCGCGCGGCATCACTACCGCCCATGCTTTCACCTTGATGGAGGCCGCGTCCGTGATAAAGCTGCTGCACAAGCCCGGCTACGAGACCTGGCTGGAACTGCAAGGCCGCCAAGTCTTCAAACTCGAGCTTAACCCGAAAACCGAATACGCCAGCATGATGAAGGGCCACACTTTCTCTCCGCCGAGCGCCGAGCAACACCTGGTCTTTGCCGAAGCCCTGAAAAACATGGCTGCGGCCTTGGCGAAACTGCGGCGGCACCGCCATCTGGCCCGCGAGATCGGACTCTGCCTGCGCGCGCAGGACTATACCGCGCAAGCCGCCGCCGCGACCCTGCCCGCCCTCACCGCCCACGACAGCGAAGCCGCGCCCCTGCTGCGCCAGCTATTTGACCGCCTCTTCGTGCCCGCCCAGAACTACCGCTCCACGATGGTCTGGCTCGGCGGCCTCGTACCTGTCAGCGGCTGTCAGATGGATCTGTTCCAGAACACACCGCCGCGCAGGCTGCTCGGACACCTGGACCAGGCTGTGGACCGCTTAAACCTCCGCTACGGCCAAAATACGGTCGCGCCTGCCGCCCTAATGGATCAGCAACTTAAGCCGTGGCACCCGCGCGACGCCGCGCCCGAGCGTTTCCGGCAAACATATCGCGGCGAGCGCCTCCGCCACCTCGCCATCCCGCGCATGACCCTCTCCAACCCGGTCTGAACAGCCAACCGCTATCTGAGCCTTAAAGTTTACCTTCGTCGCAAGTGTCATACACGAACGATAAAGCGATTCGCCCTCTCGATCCCCCTCGTGTTCAAACATAAGATGCGCCAACTCATTTTCGGAGAGACACGCCACTCTATTTCAATATACGCCCGAAATATCTTGTTCCGAGATGTTTCTGGCCATCAGAACCTTCAAACTTCCTGTTTCAGCATACTAGAACCCAGAGCATGGTTACGCCTCCCAGAGAACCGATGCGAAAGCTAAAAACCGCGCTTGCCCTGTGAATGCTCTTTCATTATGATACCAATTGAAAACGCAGATGGTACGATTGATGCTGGCATATGGCCGGTCGCCATCCGCCGGGACATCAAATGGCAGGGCCTTCATTAAGTTTAAGTCAGCAGCAGCGCCAGATCATGACTCTGGCACCCCAATTGCGGCAATCGCTGGAAATGCTCCAGATGCCGGTGCTGGAACTGCGTGCCGCGATCATCAAAGAGATGGAGGTTAACCCGACCATCGAGGATGTCTCCGACCCGGCTGAAGTCATGCTGTCAGACGCCATGCCGGAAAAAGAGGAGCAGCACGCCACCGACGACGGGCTGGACTTCAACCCGGACATCGATGCCATTCTGGCCCAGGATGACGAATGGCGCGACTACTTCCTCCAGGGCATGGAAAACGCCCCGTCCTGTGAAGACGCAGAGGAAAAGCGGCAGTACCTGTTTGACTCCGTCCGACAGAAAAAATCGCTGCAGGATCATCTGATGGAGCAGCTCACGCTGACCGAACTCAGCGAGGATGACCGCGAGCTGGCACTCATGCTGATCGGCAACATCAATGACGACGGCTATTTCACCGGAAGTTTACCGGACATCGTCATGGTCTCGGGACGCAACGAGAGCCATGTGCTCGGCATCCTGAAGGTGATCCAGTCTTTCGACCCTCCGGGGGTCGGGGCGCGGACGCTGCGCGAATGTCTGATGCAGCAGTTGGACATGGTCGAGGACTCGCCGTGGGAAGATGAGGCGCGCCTTCTGATCGACCAGCATCTGGAACGACTCGCGGCGCATGACGAGAAGTTCTTGTGCAAAACCCTGTCGCTTAACCGCGAAGAGCTGTCCCATGTCATTGCGCTGGTCAAAAGTTTCAACCCGCGCCCGGGCCGCGCCTTCGAGGCGCAGAACACCGAATATGTGGAACCCGAGGTTTTTGTGGTTCGCGAGAAAGGCCGCTACGTGGCAAGGGTGGACAACGACAATCTCCCGCACATACACATCAGCCGCAACTACCGGAAACTGCTGGAAGACAAAAGCGTCAACGCCGAAACCAAATCCTACATACGCGAACGCATCCGCGCAGGCGCCTTCCTGATACGCAGCATCTATCAGCGGCAGGACACCATCCGCAAGATCGCCCAGGAGATTGTCGACAACCAGACCGAATTCCTTAATCGCGGCATCGCTGGCCTGCGGCCGATGACCATGGCGGAAGTGGCCAACAAGGTTGGCGTCCACGAGACAACCGTCAGCCGCACCGTCGCCAACAAGTACATGCACACGCCGCGCGGCCTCTTCGAAATGAAGTATTTTTTCAATCCCGGCTTGAAGGGTAAAGACGGCATATCGGTCTCAAACAAGTCGGTGCAGGATCTGATCAAGCGCCTGGTTGAGACTGAAGATCCGGCGGACCCGCTGTCGGATCAGGCTATCGAGGCAAAACTGGCCGAACAGGGCGTGACCGTGGCCCGCCGCACCATAGCCAAGTATCGCGGCATACTGAAAATACCGCCGTCCCACGAGCGCCGCCGCAACTGACACCCCTTACTGCAGCGGTTCTATCAGCGGCCCGCCAAGAGTTTCCAATGTCTCTGAGGACACCACAAAGAGTATGTCGAGACCACGCACCATCGCGTAACGCTTGCCGAACCACGCCTCTTTGCCCACCAGCAGGGTTTTGCGCACGGCATCCACTGCGTCAACATCCACACTTAAAGAGAGCCACGGGTCAAGCAACCCGTAATTCTCGATGTCCTCCAAGGACGCTCCCAGTTTCTCGATACGGTCGGCCTTGAGGTTTTCCAGTAGGCCAATTAGCGCATTAAGCCTTGCTTCCGCCACACTGCCGGCAACGCCATCGCCAACCCGCCATGCCGCGTCTTGGTTGAGTCTTTCCAGAACGACGTCCTGGGATTTGCCCCGCTTGACGGTTATGCGGCGCAAGCTGCTCGCTGGCAGCGCCAACACCGTCTTGTCCCGCAACCCGAGCATACCCATCGTGCTGACCAGTGCCGACGGGACGTTGCTGGCCGCCACACGGAAAACAGCGGGTGAATTAGTGAACACCACCCGCAGCATACTGTTGTCAGCTTCTTCCGGCATTATGGAAAACCGAAAAGCTTTAGCCCCGGATACGATTTCCACAAGGCTGATCGGCTGACTTCGCGCATGCCTGTCGCGGCTCACCTCATTAGCCAACTCATCTTCAATTTCCTCCGCGCTAAGGCTCAGCAGCCCTTTTATGGACTGAGCCACCGCCGCCTGGTCCGCCATATCGGACATCGGGGTCTCAAAACGCCACTGCGCGTCAGACTTTGAAAGAACAAACACATCCTGACCGAATGTTACATGCAGCCTGCTGAGAGTTGCGGGCGGATCGGTAAACAGACGCATGTCTCGTAAATTCCTGGGGGACAGTTTAACCGCCTCGACCACCGCGTTGGAAACGGCTCCGATGGCAGTCTCGCCGTGCATCAGAACATAACTGAACCCTTCCGTTTCCTTGACCGGAATGCCGAAAGCGATCTGCACCGGCTCTTCCATACGCTCGACCTGAAGTTGAATTTGAGTCCCTGCGTCCTTTCGCAATCCGTATATTCCCAGCCGTGTGCGGAAAGCCGCTTCCGATTCCGCGACATCCATTACGTTCGAGACCGTCGGCCAGATAAAACGACTGACGCGCGCGGCGGTCAAGACACCAAGCAATGCCTCAACCTTATCGTCGGCAGCCGGTGCGGCCACAGGCTGGATCAGACGCCATGTGCCCGACTCTTTCGACAGCTTAATGAAGGGGCGTTCCGGGGCACTTATCTCGATCGCGGTGATCTGGCCGTCCGAATCGCCAACCAGTCGACGCGAACGAATATCGTCTGCGGTACGCGGGATTGATTCGTACAAATCGCAGGGAAACACCAACACATGCTCTTGTTGGCCGGCCCTCGCGAAAATGCCATTGCCCAAAGGTGTCGCAGAACCGAACGAGAACTCGTGCCTCTCCTTGCCTTCCAGCACCACTCTTGTACGCGGCGGCGCCAGACCGAATTCCTTAAGTGAAAGCTCGCGTTTTCTCAGCTCGTGAAAGCTTAGGGAGTCTTGCACTCGCGACGACTCGAAATGGTCCAGCAGTTGCAGCACCGCACCGCGGTCGACCTGTGCCTGAAAAGGCGCCTCCATCATCCAGCGCCCCCCCGCAAGACACAGTCCTATACGAGCGTCGCCGTGATCCACAGTCACGCGCTCTACCTCGCTGAGGTCTTGCTCGGTCAACACCGCAACCGCATCCTGCTTGACAGACACAAAGGCCGAATACCGCGGCAGCCCCCATATCAAGAAGGAACACACGGCTATCCCGCACAGAAAAAAAAGTATTATGCGCCTGTTTCCCATATCATCCGGTCATTTGCGCCGCCGCAGAGCAGCCAAGCAGAAGATTGACAAAACAACAGCCGGCAACACAGCCGACGCCAGAATCATGAACTGAACCCACTCGTGACGCTCAAACCCGGTGACCAAGGTGGCGTCGCCGCCGAGCGAGGCGGCCGTGCCCGCCTCAATCCCAGCCAACCAGTGAAGAGCATTCATGAACAGGTCGCGGTTGGCGTTGGCCCGCGTGGCCAGTGTGCCGTTCATGACAAAATCAGCCTCCCCCACGACGCAGATGCGCGTCGGGCGGAAATGGACGTCGCTGGACACGTTGCCGCCGCGCTCTGCAACAGCTGCAACGGTCACCGGGCCGGCGCTGTCAGTGTGCGGATCGAACACCCGCGGCAAGATATCCGGTGCCGCCTCGCCCCAACCCTGACCGTCAGTCTGCACCAGCATGTCGACTTTCGGACTGTCCGCGCCCGCCGCCGCGCCTTCGGCAATCTCGATGCATATAGCATGGCCAAAAACCACTGAAGCGTTTTTCAGGTTGCGCGTGATAACATGGTCGGCGAATTCGGTGGCGACCAGCTCGTTGCCGGTCAGAGTACGCGAGCTGACGGCTATGTAGGAGGTCAGACGGATGCCCCACCTTGCCAGCAGGTCGTCCATGCCGGACTGCGCCCGTGGCGCAGCCATGTAGAACAACCTGCCGCCACGCTGCAGAAAAGTCTCAAGCAACTGCACATCTTTAACCGCCACCGCATAACGCGCACCAGCCATCACCAAAACCTGGCAGTCGTCTGGAATCTGCTCTATACCTACGAGATTCAACTGCTGCAGATCAAAGCCGTCACGTTTGATTTCTCGCGCGATATCTGAAAATCCGCGCAATGTGTCATAATCATCAAAACGCACTTCGCCGTGCCCCTGCGACCAATATATCACTGAACGTTCGTGCGGGCGCGAAAGGCGCGAAATAGACGAAGCGCAGACCATTTCGCCACGGAACACGCCAAGCCCGGCATGCGAGCCAGCTTCACGCCCTTCCTCGCTGACACGCATGGCGGAACTCTTCATCAACATGTCATCCAGCGTCACCACAATCCGCCTGCGCTGCCTTTCGAACAGCAGGGCGTTCTCCGGCACCCCGGCCGCAGCCAGCCGCGCCGCCCGCACCAAGTCCCATCGGGGATCAACGTACTCAACCACTATTTCGGCTCCCGCAACACTGCGTGAAGCGAGTTGCAAACCGCGCAAAAGCCGCGACACCGGACGGAACATAGGGTGCCTGCGGTCCATGAAACAGGATATCTTGATGGCGCCCTGTGTGTCCGCCAGCACGTCACGCGTACGTTCGGAAACGCTCAGAACCTTCCCCACCGTAACTTCCCACGTCAGATTCAGCCGGTACGCCGAAACTATCAGCATCAGCGTCAAGACC
>JAQVQN010000095.1 GCA_028701555.1 Kiritimatiellia bacterium
GTGCGGGGTGCCGCTGCCGCCGATAACGAAGATGCCCGGCACATGCGAATGGCCGACGAAAAGCAGTTGTTCTGCGGTAGCTTGCCACGACGGCAGCGCCTCGGATGGCTCGATGATGTAACGGAAAGCTGGCGGGTCAGAGAAATCGCCGTGGGCGCATTTGAAATCCGGCTCGTCATGGGTCAGTGGCAGCGCGCTAAGCCATTGCAGCGCGGCTGGAGCGAGTTTATCCCGGTTTTGCGAAACAGCGTCCGCAGCTAGACCGGAAAAAGATTCCGTGGCCATGCGGCGGCAGATAGCTGCGTCGTGGTTGCCCTGTAGCGTGACGTCGACCAACTGATAGACCGATTCCAGCACTTCCACAGAGTCAGGGCCATAGCCCAAGATATCGCCCAGGCAGATGATTTTGTCGGTGCGCAAGTCGGCGATGTCGGTTAAGACATTGCGCCAAGCCGCCATATTGGCATGAATATCAGATACGATAGCGTATCGCATAATAACTATTCCTGCAATTTATGGAAAAGCCACTTGCAAGACTCCGTTTTTTGCAAGCGCAGGGTTCAGGGCTGCGGAGGAAGGGTTCAGGGTTCAGGAGCGGCGGCTACCGGGAGGCCCCAGTCTTTAATTTTGTTCTCAATGAAAGCGACGCTCTGCTCGTGCATTTTTTTAGCGCCTAGCTCGGGCATAAGCATTGGGCCACAGGCGAATAAAATCGGTTTCTTAGGGTCTACTATTCCGAAATCCTTGATCAGCTTGCCGGTCTTGAGAAAATCGGTGCGGACGGCCAACGGCACCAGCGGCACCTTGGCCCTTTCAGCCAGTTTGGCGCCCAAGGTGTTGAAACGTTTGGCCTCGAAAACCGACTGGCGCGTTCCCTGCGGGAACAACAGCACCGAACTGTTGTCGGCTAGACGCTTGGCACCCTGTTCCAAGACAGTTACCAGATCGGCGCGGGCGTTCTTACGGGTCACCGCGATCGAGCCGACAGCGCGCGATGCCGCGCCGACTAGCGGAATGTCCTCAAGGCTTTGCTTTAGGATAATGGCAAGTTTACCGAAGGCGTTCAGGGCTGTGGGGTATACCATGGTCTCCAGTGTGCTCATGTGGTTCGAAACGTAAACGACCGGCCCATCATACGAGCCGCGCTGCTCAAAGCCTTCAAAAGTTACGGTCGCTCCCAGGCGCTCGGCGAAACGGATCGAGGCGGAGCATATTTCAGACCATTTGTCATAATCGAAACGCCCGAGCAGGTGGTTCCATGCACAGCGCGCGACTATGCGTATGATCGTGAAAGCGTACAAGAAGGAGTTGATGGCGCTGACGCGGGCTGGCGTGGAGCGACGATCCGCGGGAGGCGTGGTGTATGAGCCGGTTGTGCGCAAAAAAACCTGAAACTGCTGGTAGTCCTTCATAGTGGTGCGATTATACCAAAACGTTGCGGTTTGTGGCGGCAGAAATTTTTTTCAATGATGTATGTTTTTCCGGCGCGGTTTCCGCTAAAATATTGCCCATTTAAATCATTGAGGTTTTATGCTCTACGATAAAAATCATGCTTTGATTGAGAGTTCAGTGCCGGGTTTGCCTGCGCCCAAAAGAGGCAAAGTTCGTGACGTTTATGATCTTGGCGAGCAGATATTGCTGGTGGCGACCGACCGGATCAGCGCGTTCGACGTCGTTATGCCCAACGGCATACCGGACAAGGGAAGGGTTCTGAACAGCCTGAGCGTTTTCTGGTTCAGCCTGCTGGAGGGGCTGCCGAATCATCTGATCACCGCTGATGTTGACGAGTACCCCGCAGTTCTGCTGCCGGTCAAGGATGACCTGCGCGGACGCTCAATGCTGGTCAAGAAAGTCTCGATCATCCCGTTCGAATGCATTGTGCGCGGCTATCTAACCGGATCGGGCTGGAAGGAATACCAGAAGCAGGGCACGGTCAACGGAATGCAATTGCGCGCGGGTTACGAAAACGCATCTAAGCTGGATAAAGCCTTGTTCACGCCCAGCACCAAGGCGGAACAGGGCGAGCATGACTTGCCGGTGACCGCCGAAGAGCTGGTTCGGGCACTCGGCGATGAAAAAGCGCGCAGACTGTCCGAGCTTTCGGTATTGTGCTACAAGAAGGCTGCTGATTACGCGGCAGAACATGGGATCATAATCGCGGACACCAAGTTTGAATTCGGCGAGGACAGCCAGGGCTCGCTGGTGCTGGCCGACGAGGTCTTGACACCGGATTCCAGCCGTTTCTGGCCGCATGAGAGTTATGCCGTAGGAGCCAATCCGCCAAGCCTGGATAAGCAGTATGTGCGCGACTGGCTGGATAGCGTAGGGTTCAATCACCAGCCGCCAGCGCCAGTTTTGCCGGACGAGGTGGTGGCGAAGACCAGAGAAAAATACGTCGAGGCCTACGAGAAACTGACCAAACAACGTTTTGTGTGATTAAAGGGAGAGTATAGAAAATGAGCCAGAACCGGCAAGCGCAGGAACTTCGGTTGCTGCAAAGCATTAGTACGATTGTTGATCAGAGTATCGACATGCGTGCTACGGTGCACCCGATTCTGGAGGCGCTGGCGGAGTGTCTGGATTTTCGCATTGCCACGATCACTTTGTTGCGTAAAGGCGGGGATGACATTCTGATTGAAGCCGCGCATGGACTTTCGCGTGCGCAGGCTGAGCTAGGGCATTACAAGCTGGGCGAGGGCGTTACCGGAAAAGTGATCCTTTCCGGCGAGCCGATGATAATCCCCAAAACCAGTGAGTCGCCGATTTTCTTGAACCGCACGCGACAGGGCAAAAGTTCGGACACGGCTTTCATCTGTGTGCCAATCAAGGAGAAACAAGAGGTGGTGGGCGCTTTGAGCGTTTACCGTCCTTCCGCCCCGGATGAACAGCTACAGGAGGACACCGCGATTCTAGGCATTGTGGCCTCGATGCTGGCGCGCGCCGCTTTGCTGCGCCGCGATGTACTGGAAGAGCAGGAGACGCTCAAAGAAGAGAACCGCCAACTGCGGGCTGAGCTGACTAGGCGTTACCATCCTGGAAATATCGTGGGCAACTCGCATGAGATGCAGATTGTCTACGACCAGATCTATCAAGTGGCCAAGAGCCAGGCCACGGTCTTGATTCACGGAGAGACCGGGACCGGCAAAGAGCTGGTCGCGCACGCTATCCACTATGCCAGCACCCGCTCGGAAGACCCGTTCGTGCGTGTCCACTGTGCCGCGCTGCCGGAAAGCCTGATTGAAAGCGAGCTTTTCGGGCATGTGAAGGGCGCGTTCACCGGGGCTGTGACTGACCGCAAGGGCCGGTTTGAGTTGGCGGATGGCGGCACAATCTTTCTGGATGAGATCGGCGAGATACCGCTCTCGATTCAGGCTAAGCTTTTGCGTGTCTTGCAGGAGCGCGAGTTCGAGCGGGTCGGCGGCATCAAGACCGTGAAGGTGAATGTGCGGATCATAGCCGCAACACACCGCGATCTGCCCAAAATGGTCGAGCAAAGGCAGTTCCGCGAGGATCTGTATTACCGCCTGAGCGTTTTTCCCATTTTTGTGCCGCCTTTGGTCAAACGTAAGGCTGACATAATTCTTTTGGCCGATTATTTCATGGCCAAATATGCTGAAGAGAACGGCAAGAAGGTCACAAAACTCTCAAACGAGGCGGTTGACATGCTGATGCGCTACGCCTGGCCCGGGAATGTGCGCGAACTGGAAAATTGCATCGAGAGGGCAGTGCTGCTCTCAGAAGGCGGGGTGATCGGGCGCGATGTTATGCCGTCTTCAATACAGGTCGAGGCCGGGCCGCAAACAAGCGAAATGCCCGCGCGCTCATTTCTGGTCGAAGGGGCTTCTTTGAGCGATATGGTCGACGGCTACGAGAAGACGATCATCCATGAGGCGCTGGATCAGAACCAAGGGAATATTGCAGCAGCCGCACGGTTCCTGCGCTCGACACCGCGCATAGTGGGCTACAAGGCCAAACAATATGGCCTAGCCGGCAACTGAAGCTGATCCAGCGCGGAACGAGACCAGGTTCAGTCTTGCGGGGAGAACTGGTCTTTTCCTACTCCGCACTCGGGGCAGCACCAATCGTCAGGCAGGGCTTCGAAGGCTGTGCCCGGCGCGATTCCGTTGGACGGATCACCCTCTTCGGGGTCATAGACATAACCGCATACATCGCAAACGTATTTCTTCATAACTTACCTTTCCGAGCTACACAAATCAGTGTTACGGGAAGATTAAAACAAAACGGATGCGGCTTGGCAAGCCAGCCCTTTCCGGATGCGATCCGGTTTAGTTGAAACTGAAGTACTCCGAATTGTGAATAGTGAGTTATGCTTTTTTAATAGGCCTCAATGAAAACCTCCATGCAGGCGTTCTTTCAGGGTGGTGCGGCGTTCACGCACCTGATTGGCGCGGATGGCGATGCCTACGGCACGGGAAGAGCCGACCACGATCACCAGCCGCTTGCCGCGTGTGATGGCGGTGTAAAGCAGGTTGCGCTGCAGCAGCTTGTAGTGCTGCGTGTGCATCAGCACGATCACGGCGGGATATTCGCTGCCTTGCGACTTGTGGATTGAGCAGGCGTAGGCCAGCACCAGCTCGTCGAGTTCACTCTGGGCGTAGCGCACCGGGCGGCCGTCGAACAGCACGATCAGGGCGCGGTCTTCCTCGTCGACCTCCTTGATGAAGCCGATGTCGCCGTTGAAGACCTCTTTGTCATAATTGTTGCGGAGCTGCATCACCCGGTCGCCGCGTCGAAAGGTTGAAATACCGCGTGTCAGGGTGGGGCCGTGCGGGTTGAGCGCGGCCTGGATCACGTCGTTGAGGTTTTCAGTGCCGAGCAGGTTCTTGCGCATGGGGGTCAGGATCTGCACGTCGGTCAGCGGATCGAGACCGAACTTAATTGGTATGCGCTGGGTCATGAGCTCGATGGTACGCGCGATGATCTTGTCCGTTTCTCCGGTCTCGACAAAATAAAAATCGCTATCGCCAGAGCGCGTCTCGAAAGGCTCGCCGTGGTTGACGCGGTGGGCGTTGCGCACGATCAGCCCCGAGGTGTCCTGCCGGAAGATTGTGTCGAGGCGGCAGAAGGGGATCGCGCCGGAGGCGATCAGGTCGCGCAGGACATTGCCGGGTCCGACGCTCGGCAACTGGTCGGTATCTCCCACCAGAATCAGCGTTACCGAGTCGGGCATGGCCTGCAGGAACTGGTCCATCAGGCGGATGTCGATCATCGAGGTTTCGTCCAAGATGAAGCAGTCGCCGTCCATGGGGTTGTCCGAGTTGAATTCGAAGCAGGCCTGGCTCGGGTTGAACTTGAGCAGCCGGTGGATGGTCTGGGCTTCGCGTCCGGTGGCTTCGGACATGCGCTTGGCGGCGCGCCCGGTAGGTGCCGCCAGCCGCACACAAAGTTTGCGGGCTCCGAAAATTTCCGTTAGCGCGCGGATGATCGTGGTCTTGCCGACTCCGGGCCCGCCGGTGATAATCGAGACTTTGCAGCGCAGGGCGTTGCAGAGTGCTTCGCGCTGCAGCGGGGCAAGTTCGATGCGCATCTTGGCTTCCGCCCAGGCCAGCGCTTTTTCCGTCTGGATCGGCGGAAAGGTTTGAGGGGCATCCATCAAATGGAGCAATTTCTCAGCCACGCGGACTTCGGCGCGGTGGAGGTCGCGCAGGTGGATGCGGCCTTGCTCTCTGACCAGTGTGCCTTTCTCATACTCCTGCTCCAGGGCTTGGCTCAGAATCTCGACGGAAATGTCGAGCATGGCTTGCGCGTGCAGCAGCAGCTCGGGTTCCGGCGCGAAACAGTGGCCGCCGTCTTCTGCCTCGGTGCGCAGGGTGTGGATCAGGCCTGCGCAGGCGCGCAGCTCGGAGTCGTGCGGGATACCTACGCTGAGCGCGATGGCATCGGCGCTTTTAAAGCCGATGCCCCAGACATCCTCGCAGAGCCGGTAGGGGTTGCGTTTAACGATCGCGATGGAGTCCGCGCCGTACTGACGGTAGATGCGGGAGGCTTTGGCGGTGCCGATGCCGTGCGATTGCAGGAAGATCATGATCTCGCGCACGCCGCGCTGTTCGGTCCATGATTCCTTGATCATGCGCCGCCTGCTTTCGCCGATGCCTTCGACCTCGCGCAGGCGGCCTGATTCGCGGTCGATGATGTCCAGAGTCTTTTCGCCGAATCTATCCACGATGCGTTTGGCGAAGGCCGGCCCGATGCCCTTGATCATGCCGCTGGCCAGATAGCGCCGCAGCCCTTCCGTCGAGGTTGGGGTTATGCAGGTTATGGTCCGGGCATGGAACTGTTGTCCGTGTGACTTGTGCCTTACCCACTCGCCTTCCGCTTGCAGTTCTTCGCCCTCCCAGATCGCCGCGCAGTTCCCGACCACGGTCACGAGGTCTTCGCGTCCCCGTATGCGGGCCGGGATCTTCACCGTGCAGACCGTGTAGCCATTCTCGTCATTGCGGTAGACGATGGACTCAACGGTGCCGGTCACGGTCTGGTCGGTGGTGGCTTCCCGGCTAATTTTTTGAGGGGCGTTCATAACGGCGTTCTGGCAGCATCGGTTAGGCGTAAAGCATTATGATCGCGGCTATGACCAAAGGTTCGGTGCCGGTGTTCTCCACGCCGTGCGCGCCGCCTTTGCCGGTGAGAATGGCGTCGCCTGCGCCGACAGGCGTCCGGTTGTTGTCCTCGATGATCAGACCCTGTCCGGACAGCACGATATAGATCTCGTCCTCGTCCTCGTGGTTATGGGTGCCGATCGACCCGCCCGGCGGCACGGTCAGCCGTGCGCACAGCCGCACCTTGGCGCCGAAAGCCTCCGGCGCGAACCAATTTTCGACTTTCACGGTTCCCTTGCCGCCGCGCATGTTCTCGCGCATCTCCGCCCGCATTTCGCCGTCGCGTGTTATCATGTGCTTTCCTCTTTTAGTTATATCAACAAGCCATAATTAGCGTGAAACTATGAAATAGGTGCTCCTGATTTTATTGTGGCACCTTTACCGATGATCAGTATGGGCTTCCCTCCGCTGAAAACATCGGGAACCTCTTTTATCGGACGGAGTTTGTAAACAATGTATTGGGTCTTAGCGTTATGCTTACGGTTTATCGGGTA
Organism: Kiritimatiellia bacterium; assembly: GCA_028701555.1. Lineage (GTDB taxonomy): Bacteria > Verrucomicrobiota > Kiritimatiellia > RFP12 > UBA1067 > JAQVQN01. The sequence goes on from JAQVQN010000095.1 coordinate 7,112, forward strand.
TCTGCGCTTTTGAAGCCATGCTCTGGTCTCAATCGAATAACCCTTTACGGCGAAAAAGAGCGGCTTATCGTTTTTACGCCCTAAAACAAGCCGCCGCACGGAAAGCAATTCCGGATGAAGATCAACATCTTGCTCTGTGACTGGATAATTATAAAGGTTGTTGGCGACAATCCAAGCACGGCAAGATTTACGGTATGTGCCGGCCAAAGTCATAGGAGAATCATGAATGAGGTATAAAACAGGAAACTCACACGCATAATCGAAAAGTGAGAGTTGGATGGGTTCAGACCCGTAAGGATGGGCCGGTTTTGCAGATTTAGCAAGGTTGGCACTCTTTTGCCCTTGATAGATCGTCTTATATATAGCGCAGGCAATTTCATAAGCTAATACAGGCGGAACGGCGTTGCCGACTTGCGTGAACTGACGCGCCACTGGCCCGGTGAAGAAGTGTTTATCCGGGAATGTTTGTAAACGCGCACATTCGCGCACAGACATTGTGCGAGGAATATATGGGTGCAGGTGGGAACGACCGCCGCCCCCGGTGCCTCCGGCGATAATGGTCTTTGATGGCCGGAATGGATCAAGGCGGTCAACACGACCGAGTTTGTCGCGTTTGCCAAAACCCAACCGCATGTATCGCTCGATCGATTTGACATTATGCTCTCGAGTCACATGATTTGGTACACCATCTAAAGAAGATGTGAACACACAGCCGGACGGAAAACATTTACCCAAAGGTTTTGGAAATTGGAAAGCTCCAATCCTGCTTCCGATGATAAAAGTTCGCATCCTTTTTTGTGGAACTCCATAGTCCGCAGCATTGATAACCCTCGG
>JAQVQN010000096.1 GCA_028701555.1 Kiritimatiellia bacterium
AGCAAGATACAGGCGATAAAGGCAAATGCGAGAGGGTTCAGAAACTTCTCAAATTACCGGACATCCATCTTGTTCTTCTGCGGAAGATTGAATCTTTACCCATGAAATTGTTGGAAGAACCAAAAAAGATTGGAGATTGACGATTGGCGAGCAGCCCCCCCCGCCTGGCGGAACTGGAACAAACTTAAACGCCGCACATCTAACGCTGAACGTTGCACTTTTTAGAAAAGATGTGAAGATGGTGCCAGAGGAGGGAGTCGAACCCTCACACCCTTGCGGGCGGCAGATTTTGAGTCTGCTGCGTCTGCCATTTCGCCACTCTGGCACTTATGGAGCGGGTGAAGGGAATCGAACCCTCGTAACCAGCTTGGAAGGCTAGCACTCTGCCATTGAGTTACACCCGCTGAAAAGTAAAGCGCGTAAACTTTATCCTTTTCCGGTGTTATGGTCAAGGCTACGTAAGTGACGATCAAAACTTTTTAGGCTTTGCGACTTTTGAGTGTGGCAGAATGTCGCCTTGTGCCATTTTGTCTGGCGCGTAATGGCTGCGGGTGCGGCGTGCGGCAGTGAAATCGAACTTCTGTAATTAGGCATGGAAAATGCGGCTAACATACAGTAATATATTATGGCGGTTTGAAAGAGGACTTTTGATCGTTATGGGCTGGTTGCGAGGGGTCAGGGTTCGGGATTTGGGAACATCATTTCGAAAGGGTTGCGTTCATGGCCGGTACAGCGGATGCTTTTACGGCGCTGATACTTAAGCGCACTGGTTTCTTTAACGATTTTCAGATATCGCAGGTGCTGGCGGCTGACCGTTCTGACGGTTCTGGCGTTGTGGGGGCGGCTGTGCGTCTGGGCATTGTGCGTGAGGATGAATTTTTAAAGAAAATCGGCGAAATGCTGGGGTTCCCGTATGCGGATCTGGACGAGGCGCGCCCCACGGATGAGGCGATCACGAAATTGCCAGCGCGCGCGGTGTACCAGTACAATGTTCTTCCGCTGCATATGGATAAGGGTGTACTGACTGTCATAGCTTGTGATCCTTTCAATACAAGTATGACCGACGGTTTGCGTCTTGCGGCAGGCTGTCCGGTGCAGGTGGCGTTGAGTCCGCGCGAGGATATCGACAAGGCGATCCGCAAGTATTACGGTGTCGGCGCGGACGCTATCGAAAAGATGATCGAGGACGGGCGTTACGCCGTTGACACTGATCTTGCTTCGATTTCGAAGATCGACGTGAACGAGATAGGTGCTGAGGCTTCGATCGTTAAGTTCGTGAATCAGATCATTGCCGAGGCTGACCGCCAGGGCGCCACGGATATACATGTGGAGCCGATGGAGGACGAACTGCGCATCCGTTACAGGATCGACGGGATGCTGCACAAGGTGGACGTTCCGCCGCAGCTCAACCGGCTCAAGGCTGCCATCATTTCACGCATAAAAGTCATGGCGAACTTAGATATCGCCGAAAAGCGTTTGCCGATGGACGGGCGCATCGGGGTGCGGCTGAACAACGACGACATTGACATCCGCGTTTCGACGATGCCCACGGCCTACGGCGAGTCGATATCACTGCGCTTGCTGCAAAAGTCCGGAAACTTCGTAAAACTGCAGGATCTGGGGTTCAATGACTTTGACTACGAGCATGTGGTGAAATTGATCAACCGTCCGAATGGCATATTTCTGGTGACAGGGCCCACAGGATCGGGCAAATCCACATCATTGTATGCGTTTCTGAATGAGATCAACAAAATCAACGTGCGGATTCTGACGGCTGAAGACCCGATTGAGTATGAGATGGCGGGCATCAACCAGGTTTTGGTGCGGCAGGACATCGGGCTGACATTCGCGCGGGCGCTGCGTGCGTTCTTGCGTCAGGATCCGGACATTATCATGGTGGGCGAGATACGTGACGGCGAAACCGCTGAGATAGCGATCAACGCCTCGCTGACCGGCCACATGGTGTTCAGCACTTTGCACACCAACGATGCGGCGGGTGCCTTCGCGCGACTGATCGACATGGGCGCAGAACCATTTCTGGTGGCATCGGCAGTGGCCGGTGTGATGGCGCAGCGGCTGGTGCGCCGTTTATGCCCAAAGTGCAAGCGGGAGATCCCTTTGGACATGAAGTGGTACGACCTGCCGTATCCGCCGACTTCAAAAAATGTTTGGCTGCCTCAGGGTTGCGAAGCCTGTACGCGCACGGGATACCGCGGTCGCGGCGGTCTGTTCGAACTGCTGGTGGTGCACGAGGACATCGAGTCGGCAATCATCGCGCGCAAGTCCACGGGCGAGATACGTGAACTGGCGCAAGGTCACGGTTTAAAAACCTTGCGCGAGGACGGATGGGTGAAGGCTTTCAGAGGCATGACATCGGTGGAAGAGGTGATGCGGGTGACAGAGGAAAATGTGTAGGCGCTAGGGTAGAGGTAATAGGGAAGAAACACGAAGTGATAGGCAACCGATTGAGTGGTGAGTGATGGGGCATTTTAATTACAGAGCCATGTCGAAAGACGGGCGTAAGCTTGATGGTACGGTTGAAGCGGCAGACCGGCGCGCTGCTTTGTCGGCGGTCGAAAAACTAGGCTATGTGCCGCTTTCAGTAGCTGAGACCAAAGGCAAGAAGCAGGGCGCTGGCGTGCCTTTCTGGAAGCTAAAGATCGGTAGCGGCCGCAAGCGCATGAAAGCTGTCGAGGTACTGCTTTTCACATCGGAGCTGAGCGACCTGTTGGAGGCGGGCATGACCTTGGGAGCGGCCTTGAACTGTCTGGCGAACCAAGGAGAGGAGGATTCGGCGCAAGGGGCGATCGCTTCCGACCTGCGTGACCGCATCATTCGCGGCGAGCAGCTTTCGGATGCGGTGGCGGCGCATACAGAAACTTTTCCGGCACTTTATGGTAACATGATCAGGGCTGGCGAGGCATCGGGCGCGATGATTGAGGTTTTGCGGCGTCTGGTTGAGCACTACGAGCGTAACGAGAGTATGCGGTCCAAGATAACCTCAGCGCTGACTTATCCGGTTGTGGTGTTGATTTTCGGTGTGTTGACGGTTATTTTCGCGATGGTCAAAGTGATACCCCAGTTCGCCAAGATTTTTGAAGGCATGGGAACGGCGCTGCCGACCCCTACGCTGATTCTGGTGAACACGAGTGATTTCGTGATCAAGTACGGGATATTTCTAGCGATGGCGGTGGCGGCAGGTGTAGTGGTTTTCCGTCGGCATATAAAAGAAGGGCCGGGGAGAATCTGGTGGGACGGGTTGAAGCTAAAGGCACCACTGATCAAGGGGATTGTGGCTTGTGGAGCGTATTCCAGCCTGGCCTACACGATGCGTACCCTGCTGTCAAACGGCGTCAATGTCTTGCAGGCTCTGAAGATTGCGGAGGAGACGTGCGGCAACGAAGTGATCGCAGGGGCGTTGCGCAACGCGCGTCAACGCGTGACTGACGGAACGACGATATCCGGACCGCTCGCCACCAGCAAGGTTTTTCCGAAAATGATGACCGACATGCTGGCGGTCGGCGAGCAGTCGGGTGACATGCCCAGTTCGTTGGCACACATCGGCCGTCGGTATGAGAGCGAAATGGATCGCAACATCCGGATATTCACGAACGCCCTCGAGCCGATCTTGATTGTGGCGATTGGCGCCGTGGTCGGGTTTGTGGCGGTCAGTATCTTAATGGCGGTGTTTAAGGTGACATCGTCTTTGAGCCCGGCGGGATAGTGGAAGAGGCAAGAGTTTGTTGACTAAAGAAAGAGGAGTAGTTATGAAACGCGAAGAGAGCAAGGAACAGGCACGGCGGAACGGCAGGAGAGGTTTCACGCTGGTTGAGTTGTTGCTGGTGGTGTGCATTCTGGGCATTTTGGCGGCGGTGGTGATACCCAACATCATGGGGCATGACGAAGAGGCGCGCCGTCAAGCCACGCGCACAAGCATCACGGCCATCGAGCAGGCGGTGCAGATCTATGCGATGCGGCATAACGGTAAATTGCCTGAATCGCTGGACGAGCTAACCGTGGGCACTGATGACGCGCCGGGGTTGCTGAAGGAGGGAGCGTTGGCTGATTCGTGGGGAACGCCGTTCTCGTATACCAAGCAGGGCAAGCGCTTCAAGGTGATTTCAGCGGGGCCGGACGGCGAAATCGGCGGCGAGGACGACCTGACGAACTAGTAGAAGTCGGACAGGTCTGACACGTCGGACAGGTCTGGCATTTCTATGAAAAATTTCTGTCATAACGGCTTCACGCTGGTGGAACTGCTGGTGGTGGTGGTGATTGTCGGCATTATGGCCATGATGCTGGGGCCGACATTCACGACTGGGTCGGACATAGCCCGTGTCAAGACCGCTGCGCGCGGCGTGATGCAGATGTCGCGCTATGCCCGGACCATGGCGGTGCTTCACCAGATGCCGGTGGTGCTGGTTTTCTCGGCTGACGGTACGATACGGGTAGAGAGCGCAGTAGCCAGCCCGCAGGGCGGGAATGGAGCGTCGGACGGTGCCGTCACGTCTGATGTGTCTGACAAGTCTGACTCGTCTGATAAACCGGCCATGGAGAGCGGTGAGGGCAAGGCCTATGTGATGGCGGATCTGGAGGCGGAGAAGAGTTACGCCCAGGTGCTTTTTGAGGTCACGCTTGATGATGACGATGGCGCTGACCAGGAGAGCGCGGCTAAGGGTTTTTTTGAAGAGCAGGAAAAAGAAAAGGGGTTTGATTCCGACGAAGCGGTCACGGTGGTCAAGACCGTCCGCGTTCATTACGAAAGCAACGGGCGTTGTTTCCCTTACAGAGTGGTTGTCAGGGCAACTGGTGATGATATCGGCAATTCTTTAACTGTTGTGATCGACCGTTTCGGTGTGGCGCGGGTGTTGGAGGATGACCGATGAGGCGCACCGGGTTCACATTGATCGAGATTCTGATCGCCACCACGATTCTGGCGTTCGGACTTCTGAGTCTGATGGTGGGTCTGAGCAATTGCGCACAGATGATGTGTCTGTCCAAAGAGTATCAGGACGCGCAGTTTGTTTTCAGTCTGGGCGAGCGGTTGTATCCGGTGCCGCCAAGCGATGAGATCACCGAGGCCGAGGAAGACGAGAAACTGAACATTGAGCCTGTGACAGTTGAGGAGATGTTGGCTGATCTTGAAGAGGAGATGCCGCGCGAGCGCCTAGAGGCTTTTAACGGGTTCACCTTTGAGCGGAGTGTTGACGAAAGGCCGGATCTTGAAACCAACGAAGTGGACGACAAGCTGTATGTTTTGCGGACACGGGTGGCTTGGGGCAGCGGCAAAGAGGGGTATTACGAGGAACTGGTGCGGTATGTGCGGCAGAAATAGTCGCGGTTTCACATTGTTGGAACTTGTGATGGCGGTCATGATCATGTCGATTATGATGCTGCTCTCCTTTTTTTGCTTCGATGCGGTGGTGCAGAGCTGGAATGCCGGCATCGAGATGGCGGATTCTATGGCTCAGGCTGATTACGTAATGGAGCAGATTGTATCGGGGCTGCGTTCTTCATTCTATCCGGATGCCGGGATACAGGTGGAGCAGTACGGTTTTCAGCACACCGACGGCGGCGAAGGGCCGGATGCGGCTGACTCGATAAGCTGGACCAAGATCGGTCGGGCCTTGGTCGGAGAGCGCACCCAGCTTGCGGAAGTGCCGCACCGCGTGAGCCTTTATGTCGAACCGGGAGGGCGCGATGATGAGGGTGGGCTGATGGTTAAAGCATGGCGCGACGCGCTGCAGGTGGAGGATTTTGAGCCTGAAAAAGATGTAAAGCCCTTCATGTTGGCACCGCGTGTAGTGGGTTTTGACTGCCGGATACTAAAAGAGCCCTCATCAAAAAACGCCGATGAGGTCGAGTGGGAAGACGAGTGGAAGTTTTCAAATTCGATACCTTACAAAGTTTCGGTAACACTTTATATGCGTCCGGCGAAAGATGACAACGAGCCTCTGGCTGTGACTAGGGATATCCAGATACCATTATGGGATCTGTCGCAGAATCCGCAGAAGAAAGAAGGTGACAAAGGTACGCTGGGTACCGGTTTGCTGGACAGCAGGACGAACAGAAGACCTGGAGCGGGCGGATTGACAGCACCGCCGGGTGGCGTTGCGCCGGGCGGTGTGCCCGTGCCTGGCAGTGGAGCAACGCAGGGAGGCGGTCCGCGCGGGGGTGCGGGCGCGCCTGCGCAGGGTGGATCAGGAGGGCCGACGCAGTGAACGTTAAACGTTCAACGATATCGGTAGGGACGCCTCCCCGAGGCGTCCGCGGCGGTTTCGGGGAAACCGCCCTACCAGAACGCGGTCGCGACGGCGGCTCGGCCCTGATCATCGCCCTGTGGACGATCGGGCTGCTGTCTATGCTGGTGATGTCGTTCGCTTTGGACGCCATGCTGGAGGGGCGTGTCAACCTCTACGTGCGCCAGCGGCGGCAGGTGGATTACCTGACGCAGTCCGGCATAGTGATCGCCGAGATGCTGCTCTTGGAGTATAAGAATGCCAGCGCTTCGACGGCTACGGACACGACTGTAGATGAGCCAGCGGATAAATGGCTGAGCGCCAAGCTGAGTTTGCAGAACGGCAATGCCGACACTGGCGATATCGTTATAAACGATGAAGCCCCCGAAAGCGGTGTGGTCAGGGTGCGGATATCGACCGGAGAATCAAGCAAGTGGCCCATAAACCAGCTGTTCAGCACCGGCAAGGCAGGGGCGCAATATGACAAGATTTGGGAGAATGTGCTGACCGTGGCGAATGTGCCGGAAGAGCACTGGGAAGAGCTGATCGACTGCTGGAACGACTGGGTTGACGCGGACAGCACGGTGACTGGTCGACAAGGGGCTGAACGCGATTACTATGAGGCGTTGGACGAGCCTTACACAGCCCGTAACGGGCCGATCGACACGGTTGACGAGCTTCTGAAAGTCAAAGGGTTCACATCGGCGATAGTCAACGGCGGCATATTGAATCCTGAAGAGAAAGACGCCAAGGCACATCTGGAAATCATGCACGGTGGACTCAAGGCTTTTTTTGACATCTATGGGGAAACTGTTAAGATCAATGTCAATTCCGCAGAGAAAGAGGTGCTGATGACGATTCCCGGCATTGACGGCGACGAATTACTAGCCGGGGCGATCATTGAAGAGCGTCAGTTGGGGGTTAACAAGGTCAGGACATCCGACAATGATAAGGAGAGCAACCTGTTCAAGGACTGGAACGACCTCAACACGCGGGTTGTGGCCGGCAGCATACCGACAGAGGTGGAGCAGTATCTGACCTACGGGCCGGAAAAATACTTCCGGGTCGAGATTGAGGGTGAGGCGGCCGGCATAAAGCATTTGGTTGAAGCGATGGCGATTGTGGATAGCGACAAGGTGCGGTATGTGCGCTGGCGGGAAGATCCGTAGGGTGTTATTGCGGCTTCCCTCTTCGACAACATTCGACTGCGCTCATGTCAGGTGCTCAGGGCAGGGCAGATAGCCGCAATGGCGAGGGTAAAAAGAGAGCGGATACGGTGTTCGGGTGTAAGGCTAGTTAGCGGATTTTTATGGCGAAGAGTGAAGTAATAGCGATAGCGGTTGAAAAAGCGGGGTTGCGCGGGGTACGGTTCGCGCCGCGAGGTCGCGACGGCTGGACGCGTGTGGCTGGCGGTTTCTGGCCTTTTGAGCAGCCAAAGGCGGCTGAGGCTGAGGAGGCGGCTGAGAGCGGAGAGCTACTTGAAGCTGACCGCCCAATGGCGCGCACGGCGTTGACCGCTAGATCGGCCTTGGGCGGACGGCAGATCGTGCTGTCATTGCCGCTTTCGCGCATGCTGGTGCGGGTCTTGCGTCTGCCGGTGGATATCAAAGACGATCTTGCGTCTGCGGTGGAATTGCAGATGGACAAATTGTCGCCTTTTCCCGGCGAGGA
>JAQVQN010000097.1 GCA_028701555.1 Kiritimatiellia bacterium
GGCCTGCTGCTTGCGAAACTTTTCGAGTTCGGCCTGCTGCTCTTTGGAGAGAATCAGACGCTCGTTGCCGGTCTTCTGCTGCTGAAGCTCGCTAAGACGCTGCTGTGTTTCCTGCAGGGCCGACTCCAGCCGCTCCTCTTCGGCTTGCCACTGTTTCATGGCCTTGACTTCCAACTGGTCAACCTTAGCAAAAGGCCGGTTGAACTGGCCGCGCGAGCGCACACCGATAAGTTCCTCGCGGCCGGCCGACTGCTCGACGGTATTGCCGAAGATGGTCAGGTTGTCGTTGATCGGCTGCGCGATAGCACCGAAGAGTGTGTTCATGACCTGAACGCAGAAACGGTCGTTGAAGAAGTCAGCATCGCCGAAGAGCATGACCGTGCTGGCACCGGATGACAGCATGTCGGCTGGCTTGTTCGTCGCGGTATTGTCCGCATCATCGCCGGAGACACCTGGTCCTTCGGGGAAGGCGGTTTTGAAGGAGCCTTGCAGACGCGCTGCCAGCACGCGGCGGGCGCCGTCGGGCTTGAGCTGCGGGCGCATCGCAGAGACGCCGAACTGCGCGCTCATCTGATCCACCAGACAGGCGTTGTCGTCAGAGGTGGTGATCAGCGGGGTGAAGGTCAGTTCTTTCGAGGTGTTGTCAGAAAAGGCGCCAGCAAACGGCATCATTACTGAAGACAACTGCGATGTCAAAAGATCGTCTTTCGCCATGTTCGCTGGACCGAGCGACAAGAACGCAGGGTTGTCTTCGACCCTTCCGTTACCCGAATTCAGCTTGGTGGCGCAGCTCAGGTCTGCCACTACCTTAGCGTTATCGAAGGCCACTCCCCACGTGTCGAAAAGCTTTCCGAGTGTTGAAGGACCGGCCGCACCGCCGCCCATCTGCATCATCATGGGGTTTTGTTGCTGCTGGTTGGCTTCGAAATCAGCCACGCTGAAAGGATCAACGAAGGCGATCAGACGCCCTCCGCGCAAAACGAACTGGTCGATGGCAAAGAGGGTCTTGTCAGACAGGTTCTTGGGATGCACGACGATCAGAGTTTTGATGTCTTCATCGATGCTTTCAACGTCAACACCGACCTCACGAACGTTATAGTCTTTACGCAACTCGCGGAAAGCGGTCCAGCCTTCATCACGCGGCTGCCGCCGCTGCATCATCATCGGATTCTGCGGCTGGCCCAGCACGCTGAGGCTGCTCATGACGCCTACGACAGGTTTTTCCGGCGATGCCACGCGTGTTATGAGGCGTGTGATATCATACTCCAGAGTTGCCTCGGTGCGTGGGTTGAGACCAGGCATAGACTGCTCAGTCTCGCCACTGACCGCAACTAGGCCGAAATACACCGGCTGTCCGAATGGATTGGTCTGTTGCGGCTCGATTCCGTAACGCTGCGCCCATTCCTCGGCATCAGAGTCAGGTTTGGGGTCATAGGCTTCAAGCGTCACGCGGCCTTTGCCTGCCAGCTCGTATTCCTTTAACAGATCCTGAACCTGGTTAGCATAGGTCTTTAGTGCCATGGGCATTTCAGGCGAGCTGGAACTGAAGTAGAATTTCAGTGTGACGTCGTTTTCCAGACTGCCGAGAATTTGGCGCGAGCCTTTTGAAAGGGTGTAGAGACGCTCGCCAGTCAGGTCTAAGCGGATGCGCATGTTGGCGACGATCAGGTTGACCGCGCCGATTATCACCAACAGCACAGCGAGTCCGGCCGCGCCGGTGCCGATGCGTGAAAAGGATTTGGCTTTTGTTTCAGACATTTGGAATCTCCTTTATAAGTTGCTCAGGAAGCCTTGCGGTTGTCGGTTACTACATGCGCTGCCGCAAGCATAAAGACCATTACGCCGATATAGTAGGCGATGTCATAAAAGTCTATGACGCCGCGGCGCATGGAGTCGAAATGCTGCATAAGGCTGCAGGAGGCCACGGCGTTTACGACAGATGCGGGGACGCCCCAGCCGGCCACGGCGTTGATGACGGGATCGAAGCCGATGATCAGCATGAACAGGCAGATCGCCAAGGCGATCACGAATCCGATCACCTGGCTGCGCGAAAGCGCGGAGGCGAAGACGCCGATGGCCACGCAGGCGCCGGAAAGCAGCAGCGATCCGAGGTAACCGCAGAAGACCGCGCCCCAGTCCGGCTGACCCAGCCAGCCCGTAGTCAATACGATCGGAAAGGTTAGTCCGAGGGCGATGCCGATGAAGGCCCAGGCGGCCAGAAACTTGCCGACCAGGGTTTCTACCAGCGTCACAGGCAGTGTGAGCAGAAGCTCAATCGTACCGGTGCGGCGTTCTTCGGCCCAGGTGCCCATGGTTGCGGCAGGCACCAGCAGCAGGTAGACCCATGGGTGCCAGAAGAAGAAGGGCATAAGGTTGGCCTGGCGGCGCTCGTAGTACATAGTCACGCCGAAGGTCAGGAAGCCTACCAGCACGAGGAAGGCGACTAGGAAAACGTAGGCCACCGGCGAGTCAAAATACGACTTGAACTCCCGATGAAAAATGGTTTTTATATTCTTGAGATTAGACATTGCTCTGGTCCTCCGTCATTGTCAGGTTGCGGAACACCACGTCGAGGCGTCCCTGTGGGTCGCGGGAGCGCAGCTCAGAAGGGGTGCCGTTAGCGACCACCTGTCCGCCTGCGATGACTATAGCGCGTGTGCAAACCGCGTCGACCTCCTCCAATATGTGTGTGGAGACGATGATGGCCTTGTCAGCCGACATCTCTTTGATCATTTCACGCACTACGAACTTCTGGTTGGGGTCTAGACCGTCGGTAGGCTCGTCCATGATCAGAACCTGTGGGTCGTGCAAGATAGCCTGCGCGAAGCAGGTGCGCTGGCGATAGCCCTTTGAAAGCGTTTCAATGGCCTGGTTGCGTACCGACTCCAGCCTGCTTTTCAAGATTGCGTTCTCAACCTTTTGCTGCACTTCGCTGCCTGTAAAACCGCGCACCTTGGCTATGAAGGTGAGAAAATCTGTCACGGTCATGTTGTGATAACTTGGCGCGTTCTCCGGCAGGTAGCCGAGGCAGCGCTTGGCCGCGACCGGGTCTGTTATGATGTCGTGACCGCAGATCGAGGCCGTACCGCCGGTCGGCGGTAGAAAACCAGTGATCATGCGCATGGTGGTAGACTTGCCCGCGCCGTTCGGGCCAAGAAATCCGAGAACTTCGCCTTTTTCTACGGAGAAGGAGACTCCCTTGACCGCATGGATCAGGCCGAAGCTCTTTTTTAGGTTACTTACGGTCAGCATCCTGTTTCCTCTGTTTGGTTGTGTTTAAGGTTATGTGCCAACGGAATGCGTGGGCACGACAAAAAGTCACTCTATAATTCGCTGAAACCTTTCAGCCCGTGAAAATAGCAAAAATTGTGCCATCTTGTCCATGCCGAGAGAGCAGCAAAAATTCTCCGCGGCTCGCGGGGACGCTCGCCCTCCAATGCTTGTCATGCCAGAACTGGTGGGCTAGCGTCCCCGCGAGCCGTCAGCTTTCAGTAAGGCAGTTTGTGTTCCTTGATTTTTCGCTGTATTGTGCGTCGCGAGATGCCGAGTTGTTCGGCGGTCAATGTGCGGTTGCCGTCGTTCTTGCGCAGGCGGTCGGTCAAAACGGTGCGTTCAATCTCTTCGAGAGTCATGTCAACGCAAAGATCTGTCGCACAGGTGGCGGTGCTCGAAAGCGCCGCTTGGGGTGCCGGGAGTCCTCCGGGCAGTGTGACGGAATCGGCAGAAAGTATGCCGCCAGGGGAGAGCAGAACGGCTGATTCCACGATATTACGGAGCTGGCGCACGTTGCCCGGCCAGTCGTAAGCTTCCAACGCTGCATAAAAATCGGCGCGCACAGCGGCGATGTGCTTATTGTTTTCAGCAGCGGCGCGGGCTATGAAGCGGTCGGCCATATGGCGGATATCCTCTTTGCGTTCGCGCAGGGGCGGCACGCGCAGGGTCACCACGTTCAGTCGGTAAAAAAGATCCTCGCGGAAAGAGCCGTCTTTGACCATGGCCTCCAGTTTCTTGTTGGTGGCTGAGACCAGCCGGACGTTGACTTTGAATGTGTCGCGTCCGCCCACACGCCGCACCTCTTTCTCTTCCAGCGCGCGCAGCAGTTTGACCTGCACGGAGGTGGGGGCATCGCCGATCTCATCCAGAAATAGTGTGCCGCCGTCGGCGCGTTCAAAAGCCCCTTTGTGGGTACCGGTGGCACCGGTGAAGGAGCCTTTCTCGTGGCCGAACAATTCTGACTCCAGCAGATTTTCGGCAAAGGCGCCGCAGTTGACGGCTACGAAAGGTCCGTCAGCCCGTTTCGAATCGACGTGCAGGGCACGCGCCACCAATTCTTTTCCAGTGCCGCTCTCGCCGCAGACCAGCACGGTGGCGGAGGTGTCGGCCAGCGCCTCGATCTGGGCTATGACGGCTTTCATGCCAGCCGATTCGGCTATGATGGCGGACGAGGCGTATTTGTCGCGAACGGAGCGCGATAGTTTGTCAACCTGCCGCCGCAGGCGTGAAGTCTCGCAGGCACGCCGCATTTTGGATTGGATGTCGTCGAGATCCAGCGGCTTGGTCACATAGTCATAGGCACCCGCGCGCATGGCATTGACACCGGACTCGACTGAACCGTAGGCGGTCATGATGATCACTGGCACGGAGGCATCGAGTTTGCGCAAGCGCTCAAGCACCTCCAGCCCGTCGATGTCTGGAAGCACCAGGTCACACAGCACTAGGTCTGGAATCTGCCGCCGGAACTCTTCGACGCCGGTAGTGCCGTTGGCGGCGACTGAAGACTTGAAACCCGCGTCTTCGGCAGCTTCGGCCACGGAGCGGGCGTTGTCGGGATCATCTTCAATGATCAGTATTTGCGGTGAGTTCATAAAGCTTCTTTCATATTTTGTCAGCGCTTACGGTTATGGCGATCGGCAAGTTAATGCGGATGTCGGCTCCGCCGCCCTCGCGTCCCAGAGCCCGGATGTCGCCTCCGCAGCGGCGTATGGCGGTTCGGGCCAGAAATAGTCCTAGGCCCGTGCCTTCGGGGCGGGCTGTCGTGAACATCTCGAACACAGATTCTCTTTTGTCCGGCGGTATGCCCGGGCCGCGGTCGAGGATATCCAGCACTACATGGTCGCTGTGGCCTGTGATGACGACACTGATTTCACTGCCTTTAGGCGCGAACTGGATCGCATTCATCAGGACGATCAGCAACGCGCGGCGCAGGGCGAATGGAAATGCGGCTACGAGCGCGAGTAGGCCATGACATTCGAGCGTTATGACCAAGCTGGTCTGCTCTGAACGCGGCGCTAGGGTATCGATACACTCCCGCAATATCTGCGCTATATCGACAGCTTCCGGTTTTTCGTCGGCAGGGCGGGCCAGGAAGAGGAACTCTTGAAAAACCTTGTCCATACGATCCATAGTGCGTGCGATCCTCTCTGCCAGCTCGCGCACACGCGCTTCGCGGAAACCGTCGGCCCGTTTCATCTCCTTGCCGAGCATCTGGGCGTCTAGCCTGACTGCAGACATCGGGTTGCGGAAATCGTGCAGGATGCCGTTGGCCAGCACACCGGAAAAGGCCAGATGCTCTTCCTGCCTAGCACGTTTCTCGCGGCGGCGGTCGCGGGCTAGCGCCATGATCAAGACCAGTGCGCAGGAAGCGAAGGACAGAACCATGACGGCAACGGCGAGCGTGAACAGCGACGACACAAGTGCTCTGGCGGTCTGCTCCTCAGCGCCAACCGCTTCGTGTCTGATAGTTGCCTCAGTTGTAACTTTTCCTCCGTCATCCAAGGCATAAGTACGTGTGATAACGAAAACCGGGTGTTTTTTGCCACCTATCTGCAATGAGCCGACCGCAATCTCGGTATCGCCCGCTTTGCGATTTTCGGAATTGTCATAGCGCGCCGATGCGTCAGGGAACGGCGGATCGGGTGGAGTGTCAAGGCCTCCGGCCTGGCGCTGAAAAACCGTGACACCGTCGCGCGTGACGGAAAGTGACTGCACGTCCTTGCGCACGGCGAAGGCGCTGTCGACCACGGTCGAGAAACGCCGCCACACTGCAGGCGAAGTGTTGGTGGAGCAGGCTATGCCCAGCACGCCGATAGCGTCCAGCAGCGCCTCGCCTTCGTGCAGAACGGTCTCGGTGGCTGCGAGATGCGCTCTACGCTCATGCTGCCTCTTCAGGAAAAGCAGGGACGTAGCCGCTGCCACCGCAGCCGTTACCAGCACGAGCAGCAGAATCGAATCCATACGGGTCGTGCCGCTGGCACTCTGATGGAAAGAGTTAGTAAGTTTCAGCATCGCTTTCCCAAAAGGCATATTTGACCGGGCTGACCTTATTGCACGGTTTGCTTGTATCATGACTATAGCAGGGAGTGTGCCGATATAAACCGCGCTTTTTTACGCATCGGCCAGATTGTCCTACCCTCTCAACCTAATTGGCTAAATATGATATATGTTGGACATGCGTCATACAAGACCAAATGCGTCAATCTGTCGCGTTTAAGGAGACATAGTGACGCGCCAGAAAACTTTGGTTGAGGCATAGCGTTGGATCTTTTTGATATGGCACGTCTTGTGCTTTTTCAACAAAAGACTTGAGGCGAGGACAAGTGTCATGCAGATTAAAAAATGGATAGGACAGATTTGGTGCGGGTTTGACAAGCTGCTGATGGCATCTGTCATAATTTTATTGGTGGCGGTCTGGTTGTCTTCAAAAAAGGCAGAGTATGGCAGCAAGACTGATGGTGGATTAAACCTAGGCAAGACCGAGAAGCGTGAACCTAACAAGCGGGCGCCTGCCAAGGTTATTGAAGGAATAAGAATTTCCACTGGAGCTGACAGACGCGCAAGGGTAAGCGAGATAGCCCGTTTGATCGCGTCATCTGACTGGGCTTCAGTGCCGAAATCGCTGGCGATGGACATGCGCGAGCAAGTTGACGGCAAGGAGTATGAAATACGGTTGGCGCTACCGGAGAATGTGGATGAGGACAGCGTAAGAGTAACTGCCAGCGGGCACACTTTAACCTTGCGCATGCGCGACAGCGCGAAAGGCGTGACTTACATGCGGAATGTTCGTGTTCCCTGCCGCATGGCGCGAGATAACGGCGTGAACAGCGTGGTGTCCAACGGTCTGTTGCACGTGCGTATATGCGCAGAGTAGGAAACAAAGTTACTCTGAAGATAGCTACGTCAACCTTGTCGAGCGGGCGGTCTTTTGCCATCATGCCGTTCAGCAGCAACTTGGCCTCTACGCTACCCGCTATTTTTTAATAATGTGCTTAACGCCGTCGATGCCCTTGAAATGGGCGTCTTGCGTCCAGAGCGTGGCTTCAGACGCTTGGGCGGTGGCGAGGATGATCGCGTCGGCCATGGGCAGGGCGTGCCGCAGGCTCAGTTTGCCGGCGGCAAGCGCCAGCTTCGGGGTGAGGTCGACGACCGTGCCTTTCTGCATGGCGGCCACGGCCTGAAGCGCGGCGTTCTCGCTGGACTCCCGGAGAACGACCTTGAAAACCTCGTATAGTGTGACCGTGGGCACCACGAGTTCCTGCGGTGTCTGAAGGGCCGGTGCGAAGTGCTTGGCATTCGGCTCTCCCGCAAAGTACGCCAGCCACCCCGAGGTGTCGACCACGTTCATACGCGGTCCTCCTCGCGCTCGAACGCCGTGTTGATCCCCTTAAGGAAGCCCTTTAGTTCCGTGATGTCACGGTCAGGGATAATCTCGATCCGGCCCTCGTGCTCCACGACCTGCATCTTCTGGCCGGAACGCAGACCCATGTTGCGGCGGACCGGCAGCGGGATGACGACCTGGAATTTCGGCGACAGTGTGACGGCGTACATAACAGAACCTCCATCGATTGATGACGGTTTTACGGTATCATGATCGATCTGGGATTGTCAAACACACATGGGCGCTGCCCAGGCCA
>JAQVQN010000098.1 GCA_028701555.1 Kiritimatiellia bacterium
ACAACTTTGTACCCCATCCTTTCCAGCATGGCGCGCGTCAGCCGCAGCAAAGCCGCGTCATCCTCAACCACCAGCACCTTTTCGCCCCGGCCGGCACTGACGGATGCAGCGCTTTCCGCCTTGTCCGCCAATACCTTGCCCTCGGCCAACGGCAGATATATGCTGAAGGACGTGCCTCTGCCCAAAGTGCTTTCAACATTGATGCACCCGTTGTTCTGGCTGACGACGCCGTCGACCGTGGCCAGACCCAGACCGGTACCCTTGCCCACCGCCTTGGTCGTGTAGAACGGCTCGAACAGATGCGCCTTGGTCTCTTCATCGATGCCGCTGCCGTTGTCCGAAACCAGCAGCATCACGAACTCACCGGCTAACGCGCCGACAAACTCCGTGCCCTTGAGCACAGTCCGCGCGGTCTTGATGACAATCGCGCCGACATCCCCGATGGCGTCCCGCGCGTTGACGCAAAGGTTTGTCAGTATCTGGCTGAGTTGCGCAGGGTCAGCCTTGACCGTCATAGCCCCTGGCGCGGGAACCCAGTCAAGCTTGATGTTCTCGCCGACCAGGCGGCGCAGCATGCCGATCATTGACCCGACCGTTTCGTTCATGTCCAGATTCTTTGGCACAATCACCTGCTTGCGGGCGAACGCCAGAAGCTGTTTGGTGATGCCGGAAGAGTGCATGGCAACATTGATTATCTCCTGCAGCTCGACACGCAGCGGGTCGGCGGGGTCAAGGCTTTCGATCGCCAGTTCCGCGTTGCCCAGTATCGCCCCCAGCGTGTTGTTGAAATCGTGCGCCACGCCGCCGGCCAGCCGCCCCACCGACTCCATCTTCTGCGCGTGCCGCAGCTCGGCCTCCATTCTGAGATGCTCGGTAATGTCCCGCCGCACCGATACGAAACTCACTATGGAGCCATGATTGCCAAAGACCGGTGCGACCGCGATCGCCTCGGTGAACAAGGTGCCGTCCTTGCGCTTGTTGACAATCCTGTCGCGGAAAACCTCCCCATTCAGAATCGTCGACCACATCCGTCCGTAATAGGCGGCGTCCTGCTTGCCGCTCTTGAGTATCCTGGGGCTCTGCCCGATGGTCTCATCCCGCCTGTAGCCGGTCACCGTCTCGAAAGCCCTGTTGACATAGGTGATCTTGCCGTTCGTGTCAGTCACAACCACGCTCTCGCTGCTCTGTTCGATGGCCGCGGCCAGCCGCGCCTGCTCGGCCTCGGCTTTTTTGCGCTCGGTCACGTCCTGCACCACCGTCGCGAAGCGCCCGGGCGCGACGCGGAAAGCCGAGACATAGAAATGCCTGCACAGCTCTCCGGAGTACTCCTCAAACCGCGTCGGCTCGCCCGTCAGGGCCACGTTCCCGAAGCGCTCGATCCAGCATCGTTCGGTCTGCGGCAGAACCTCCTGCACCGTCTTGCCCACAATCTCTTCAGAACTCAAACCGGTCATGCGCTCGAACGCCGGGTTAACGTTCAGGAACCGGTAGTCCACGGGCTTCCCGCCCGCGTCGCAGATGATCTCGTGCACGGCGAACCCGTCCAGCATCTCTTTGAACAGGATCCGGTAGTTATGCTCCAGCGTCTGGTCGCGGAACACCAATACCACGCCGATGATCGCGCCGGTCTTGTCGCGGATCGGGGCTGCCGAGTCGGCTATGGGTTTCTCGCTGCCGTCCTTGGCGATCAGCACGGTATGGTTCGCTAACCCTACAATCACACCCTCGCGGAGCACCTTGTCAACCGGCGATTCCACCGTTTCGCGCGTCATTTCATTGACTATTCTGAACACTTCGCTCAATGGCTTGCCGCAGGCTTCGGCATCGCTCCATCCCGTAAGGCCCTCCGCCACGGGATTGAGCATCTGCACCCGCCCCTGGACATCCGCCACGACCACCGCGTCGCCGATGGCGTTGAGCGTGATGCGGCTGCGCTCTTCGCTGGCGTTCAGGCGCGCCTCGGAAGCGTACATCTCACGGTAATGGCGCTTCTGGTTGCACTGCCATGCAAACTCGCCCGCTCCCGCCACCAGCAGCATTGCCAAAATCACTGCCGACAATATCAGCCGTCCGCGATAGCGCCAGGCCGAGTATACCTCCTCAGCGTCTTGCTTGGACACCATGCACCATGCTGAACCAGGGATCGGCAGCACGTATGACACCACCGGCACGCCACGGTAATCCGGCCCCTCGCAGATACCCTGATAACCAAGCGCGCCCATCACTGCGGGTACCTCTGTGCAGTCTAACGGTATCTTAAGGTCGAAGGCGGCACCCGGATAGTGGCGCACATCGTTCAGGAACACCACATGTCCGTCCTCGCGCCGCGACAAGGTCGTTTCAGCCGTCTCGCTCGGAATCGGCCATCTTTTCAGCAGCGGATACAAGAAACTCTCGGCGTCACAGACCAGCACGAAGGCCCCCAGCGGCGCGGCATCGGGCTCGACACCCGCGAACACCGGTGCCACCACGCTGATGTGCGCATTCGTATATTGATCTTCCAGGTGCAAATCGCCCAGCACCGCCTTGCGGCTGAGGAAGGCTTCCCGCAGCATGTCCTTGTAAACTGCATGCCGTCCCTTCTCCTCCTGCAGGCTCAGCAGCTCGCTGCCTTCGGAATCAACCAGCAATATATCTTTGTAACCGTAATGCCGCTGCAGACCGCGCATTCTCTGCAGCAACGGTTCAGCCGTCGAGCCGCTTGGCCCGGACATGAAACTGGCGACGCTTGCGGAGATAAGCTGGTCTTCGGACAGCACCGCCCCGTGCGCCATACGCTCGGCCCGCCATTTAGCGATCTCATGCGACTTGAGTTCAGCTATAGCCTCAAGATTCTCAACCGCGCGGTTACGGAACATCTGCTTCTGGCTGGAGTAAAACCAAGTGCCGGCAAAAGCCGCAGCAGCCAGAAACGCCAGCGTTGCCAGCCCTGCCCACAGACGCGGCAAACATTTAACCCTAATAAAATTTAACATGCGCATTAATGTACATCCTTGTCCAAAAAGCATCAAGCGCTTAAACGGCATGCATGCATTACTCGCCGCATCTCAATCTTCTCTAGCCCCCTAACTTAATGCGGGCATTGCCTTGCGGCAGGCTACTTGCCTATCAGATTAAGGAACACCATGATATTGACCGCGTTGACCAGGTCGATCAGGAAGGTTCCCGTGATCGGCACCACTAGAAACGCCCGCTCGGCCGGACCGTAATGTTCAGTCAGGGTCTTCATGTTCGCGATGGCATTTGGCATGGCCCCTAAACCGAAGCCACACTGCCCCGCTGACATCACCGCCGCGTCGTAGTCGCCGCCCATCACGCGGAAGGTCACAAACCGGGCGAACACCGCTATCAACGTCACTTGCGCCGCGAGTATCAGCAGCATCGAGCGCGCCACCGCTCCCAGCTCGATCAGATTCAGGCTCATCATCGCCACCGACAGGAAAACCCCCAGCGTCACACCTGAAATTTTCTCGACCGTCCGGGTACGTATAATGTCCTTGTGGAAGTATTCAGCGACATTGCGCACCACCACCCCCAGAAACAACGCACCCATGTAAACCGGAAAGACCACCCCGATTTTTTGCACCCCAAGGCTGATCCACGCCCCAGCCTTGACACATAACAGCACTGCCAACAGATGCCGCCAGAACCCGCTGCCACGCTCGGCCAGTTTTAGGATGTCAGGCACGATGCCGGTCGCGTGCGAGGATTTAGAAACCACCGGATGCCAGTCGTTCTCGGACGATCTCAGCCGCCTGCTGCGGATCAGCGCACCGCCAACCGGACCGCCCAGCAAACCACCCGCGACCACCCCGAAGGTCGCGGACGCCGCGCCGATCACCGCCGCGCCCGCCAGCCCGGCTGTCTCAAACTCCGGCGCGAACCCCATCATGGTACCGTGGCCGCCGGTCAACGCCACGCTGCCGCACATCAGCCCCAGCAGACGCGACTCGCCCAATAGCGCGGCCAGACCGGATCCAACCAGATTCTGCGACACCGCCAGCAGTACCGCCAACCCCAGAAACAACAGCACCTGCACACTGCCGCGCTTAATCAGTGACCAACTGGCGTTCAGCCCGATACAGGCGAAAAACGCCACCAGAAAGGGCATGTTCACGTTCTTGACCGGTGCCTGAACCCACTCCGGTTCCGCGCACACCAGCCACGTCCACCAGACAGCCGTCACGTCGGTCTGGAAACTAACGCCGGACGCGCTGTTAAGATTGACTGCCAGAACAGCCAGCGCCACGGTCAAACCACCCGCCACCGGCGCCGGAATGTTGAACCGGTCCAGCCACCAGATCTTCTTCACCAGCCACTCGCCCGCCAAAAGCACCGGCACCGCCAGCAAAACCGCTATCCACGGAGAAAATACCATCAGCTCCTTAAGCCTCGATCTTTTTCTTGTACTAAAGTTATTAGTATAAAACTATTTCAACTCGGTCTTCAACTCAAGACTCCCTAGTCTCGGCAATTCTAATTTTGCTGGGTTGCATTGCAGTAGCAGCGGCGTCCCCGCCGCTTTATCAGGTATTTCATGCGGCGAGGACGCCGCATCTACTAATCAAACCACACTTCCTCACCAAAATTAGAAAATTAGAACTGCTGGGTTCGGCCAGCGACGCTTGCGTCTCACACATGTTTTCTGTCATAATCAATCTTGCTTTTACAACAGCGCCGGGCACACCCCGACAAGCAGGAAAGGATCATTCTAATGCAGAACTTCTCACGACGTGATTTTATCAAGGCCAGTGCAGCCGGATTGGCTGCCGCAACAATGTCGCCTTACGCTCAAGCCGGTGCCATGATCGGCAAGTCCGCCAAGCCCAAGGTTGGCGTTCAGCTCTATTCCGTGCGCGAACTTTGTAAAGAAGACCTGATCGGCACACTGAAGTCCATCAAAGAGATCGGCTATGCCGGCGTGGAATTCGCCGGATACTACGGCAAGAGCGCTAAAGAGCTGCGGCAGATACTGGATGATCTCGGACTGCTCGCCTGCGGCACACATACCGGCCTGGCCACGATTGGCCCCGACCAGATCGCCGCGACCATTGAATTCAACCAGGAGCTGGGCAACAAATATCTTATGGTTCCCGGAATGAACGGGCCGGACGCGCAAAAGTGGATCGAGTTTGCCCAATCCTTTTCCAAAGCCGCGGAAACCGCCAAAAAGGACGGCATGTATGTCGGCTATCACAACCACCAGCATGAGTTCAAAGACAAGTTCGACGGGAAACGCAAGTGGGAGATCTTTTTCGACAACGCCTCGCCTGATGTGTGCCAGCAGTTGGACGTCGGGCATGTGGTTTCCGCAGGCGAAGACCCAGTCTACTGGCTTAAAAAATACCCCGGCCGCTCACGCACGCTGCACACCAAAGAGATTTACCCCGGCCCAGGCATCCTTGGCCAGGTCCCGGAAGGCAAGACCGGCGTGGACTGGCCCGCAGTGTTTGCCGCAGCCGAGGCCGATGTCACCGAGTGGTATATCGTCGAGACAGAGGCCGACCCCAAGTCCATCGAGAACGTTCGCGGCTGCTTCGAGTTCCTCAAAGCCAAAGGCCGCGCCTGAAAATCGACGCGCGCGCCATGTGGCAGCATAGCTGAATCGCCTCATGGCGCGCGTCAAGTCCCGCGGTCATCTTAAATCTGGACAAACGTTAGCCTGATCAGATCAGGCCACGACGGATCATGGTCTCGGCGATCTGCACGGCGTTCTGCGCCGCGCCTTTGCGGATGTTGTCTCCGCAACACCACAGCGCGAGACCGTTCTCGACGCTGGGGTCCACACGGATACGGCCGACATTGACAACATCCCCACCACCAGTGAAAAGCGGCATCGGGTAGCGTCCAGCGGACAGTTCGTCAATCACCGCCACGCCTTCGCTGGCAGCCAGAATCGAACGCGCCTCTTCAGGCGTGAGCGGCTGACGGAAAGAGGCGTGGACCGCCACCGAATGCGCGTAGAAAACCGGCACCCGCACACATGTCGAGGCGATCCTGAGGCCGGGACATCCGAGGATCTTGCGCGACTCGAACGTCAACTTGGCCTCTTCGCTGGTGAAGCCGGGCATCTCTTTTTTCTCGCCGCCTATCTGCGGCAGAACGTTCAGCGCGATCTGGTGCGGATATGCCTTGACCTCCATAGCCGAGCCTGTAGCATAGGAACGCATCTGCTGCTCCAACTCTTCAATCGCCGATCGCCCGGTGCCGCTGACCGACTGAAAAGTCACAGCCGTCATATGCTCGATATGCGCCTTCTTGTGCAACGGCGCTATGCCCATCAGCGTTATGATCGTGCTGCAGTTGGGGTTGGCAATAAATCCCTGGTGTTGGTCCAGCGCCTCTGGATTGATCTCAGGGATCACCAGCGGCACACGCTCATCCATGCGGTAGTCATCGCCGTTGTCGATAACCACGCAGCCGCGCTTGACCGCCTCCCAGCCGAACAGCTTAGACGCGCCTTTCGAACCTTCCGTTCCGGCGAATAGCACGATGTCCAAACCGTCGAAAGCCTCCGGCTTGGCCTCCAGCACATGAAAAGTCTCGCCCGCCACTTCCTCGTCACGCTCACGCGTGGCCAAAATGCGTATCTCGCTGGCCGGGAACTGGCGCTGACGCAGAACTTTGACCATCTCCGTGCCAACCGCACCGATCCCAACCAAACCTACCTTATACTGTTTCATCCGACCAATCCTCCTGATAGCTTTCAAAAAGGCGCGCAATCATACCAAAAAAGCCAGTCACCGCAATAATCGATCTTTGAGACTCTTGCAAAAACCTGATGTTTGGCCTGAACTCTTTTACAGCTCTTTGATTCGGACATTGCGAAAATAGATGGCTGCGTTTCCGTGCTTGCCCTGCAACCCTATGCGTCCTTTAGTCGGCATTTCAGCCCAAGGCTTACTGCTAAGCCAAGAAGGCATGTCGGTGCCGTCAGGATTTTTTTTGGCAACAGTCCACTGCCCTAGGTCAGCATCCACCGTGATCTCGCCATTGACCGCCACCATGATCTTCTGGCCTTGCGCGGTTATGGTCATGCGGTTCCACTCGCCTGCCGGCCTGACGTTGTTGACCTTCGGCGGCAGCATACCGAACAGCCCGCCATTTTTAGCGAACGTCTTTTCCTTGGCCCAGTGCGGGTTGTTGTCGTCTAGAATCTGCACCTCGAGCGCGTTAGGTATCCAGTTCGCCATGTCGGTGCAATAAATCAACACACCGCTGTTTGCCGCCGGATCACACATGTACTCCAGATCCAGCACGAACTTTTCATAGTCGCGGTCGCTCCAAATCGCCTCGTCTTTGTTGGCGGTCATATCGCCGCGCTCATTGATGAACCAAACCCCTTTGTTGAAAACCGCATTGTCAAGATTGAGGTTGAACAAAGTCCGCCAGTTGCTTGAGTCGGGATGCACTCCCTCGTCCGCCTGCAGCGGACACGCCGCGCAACAACTCTTTGGCGCGCAAACAGCCGCACCGCGCTGCTTGTCCGAACACGTCATGCCACAGCCCAGAGCCAACCCCAATACCGACAACAAAACACCCTTCAACAGTTTCATCTCCGCCTCCTTTTGGTTTTCAAAAACATTCCCAATTATGCATGCTTTATTGAATTTCAGCCAGTTAAAACCGATTTGCCCTCTTGTGTAGTCATGATCGCTCCCTCCGCAATCTGCCCCTGCGGCTGAAAAGCGCCGCCAAGAGATAAAACGCCAGCGCCAGCTCCACGATCGTCGCGCCGGGGGGCAACCCGGGCGCGTAACTGGCAGCCAGTCCGACCACGCCGACCGCTATGCCGATTACCACCGCCAATACCATCATGCGGTCCAGACGTCGCACCAGCAAACCCGCAGTTGCCGCAGGCAGGGTCAAAAGCGCCACAGCCAAAACGAT
>JAQVQN010000099.1 GCA_028701555.1 Kiritimatiellia bacterium
ATATTCAGGGAGCAGGGATCCACCTTTGCCAAGGCTACGGCGGACAGGTCAGGGGGCAGGATTCAGGGGCCAGGAGTCAATTTCACGGAGCTGAAAACGGCTCAGGAACTGACAGGGCCGTGGGAGTTAAGCTTCGATCCGGCGTGGTTCTACCCGGATAACGGCACGGGCGGCAAAATCACGTTCGACGATCTGTCTGATTGGACGGATCACGCTGATCCTGCGATCAAATACTACTCGGGCCTTGCGACCTACCGTAAAACTTTCGACTGCCATGAACCCCGAACCCCGACCCCTCTCTTCCTGTCGCTCGGCGAAGTCCGTGAAATGGCGCGTGTCCGGATCAACGGCCACGATCTCGGCGTGGTCTGGTGTCCGCCGTGGAATGTGAAGATTCCCGCAGGAACACTTACCGAAAAAGAAAACCGACTGGAGATCGAGGTCGTCAACTTCTGGCCCAACCGCCTGATCGGCGACGCCGCGCTGCCGTTAGAGCAGCGCCGGACCCGGACGAACATCACCAAGTTTTACGAGACTAAAGGCGATAAGCACTACACGACATTGATTCCGTCCGGCCTCATCGGTCCGGTAACGCTTCAGCAAGCCGACGCTGAATAACAGTGCTCATCTACAACAAATTACCCATAGAAAAACAAGATTTATACTAAAACTACCCACAACTTTGTCATTTCTGATTGCTTTTGAGGGTCTGCTGCGCTCACTCCATGACGGAGACAGACAACTCATCCGCGATCTGGCGAAGAGATGGATGGAATGGGCTGCCCTGCCTGTGATGACAGAGGTCAAGCGGCTTTGGCGCGCAGGGGAAGCGGATACTGGAAGAACCATATTTTAGAACTTCAGCACTCCCGCACTTTAGAACTTCTCGATCCTCAACACTGTTGTCTCGCCAGCGGTGTGGGTTTGATTTATAATCAGAATCCATGAATGGCGGATTGTTTTTAATTTGCGGAGATGACGACTATCTGGTGGAATCGTCCGCGCGTGCGCGGATCGGACGGGCGCTGCCGGAGGCCTCTGACGTGTTCGGTTTAGAGGTGGTCGACGGGCGCAAAAACACGGGCGACGAGGTTGAAAAGGCCGTAAACCAGGTTATCGAGGCGGTGCAGACACAGGGTTTTTTCGGCGCGGAAAAGGTGATCTGGCTGCGCGACGCGAATTTTCTGACCGGGGGCGGCGAGCGCGTGGCTGAGTTTGAGATTTCCAAGGCCGCAGTCGCGAAGCTGACGGAGTGCCTGAAAAAAGGCATGCCGGAAGGACAAACGCTTATTATAACCGCCGGCAAGGTCCTGCGCAGTTCGGTTTTTTTCAAAACATGCCAAAAAAACGGCGAGGTCGAGGATTTCGGCAACAACCTGAAACCCCGGGAGCTTGAGCAGCGCACCGCCCAACGTATTGACGATATGGTTAAAGATGCCGGTCTTAAAATGAACTCTGGCGTACGCAATGCCTTCATGCAAAGAGTCGGCTTCGACACCCGTTCGATCGTTCAGGAGATCGAGAAACTGCGTCTTTATGTCGGAGAAGCCAGACAGGTCAGCCTTGAAGACGTGAACGAGATCACCTCTGTCGGCAAGGAGGCCGAGGCTTGGGATTTGATCGACGCTTTCGGCGAGCGGAACGCGCACAACATGTTGGCCACACTCCAGCGCATGAGCGGCCAGAAGGGAATCGGCATCCGGTTGGCTGCTATGCTGGAGAAAAACGTCCGGGAACTGCTTGTGCTGCGTGAGGCTTATGACCGCAAATGGATTTCGTATGCCAACGGCCAAGCCAGTTGGTGTGCGCGCGATTTGAGTCCTGAGGAGTCCGGGATGCTGGCGGCGCTGCCGGTCAACGCGCAGACCATGCCGGGATGGATGCTGCGCAAAAAGATGGCTCACGTAGTCAATTATACTCTGCATGATTTGCGGGTGGCTCGCTTCAGGATACTGGAATTGCGCGAGAAGCTCGTCTCCACCGGCCTGCCGGAGATGTTTCTGCTGGAAATGGCGCTGATGCGCATCGTCGGGCAAGGAGGCAGAAAGGCCGGCCTGCGCGTAGCGGCCAAGGCAGGCGCCTCATGACCGCAGACTGGTTTTTTTCAAGAAGCCTGCTCGCACGCGCTTTGCTGGCCGCGGCCCTTTCAGGGGTGTTCCCGGCATGGGCTCTTGATTACAACGGTGACGGCGCGATCCGTGTGGCGCTGCTCTCCCGTGCCGTGCGTCCTGGCGAGATCGAGGCCTCCAAGATTTGCGCCGACCTCGAAAAGGTTATCAAAGCTGCCCGCTCAGGCGTACCGGTCAAGGTGACGCATGAACCTTTGGGCGAAAGCCGCTCGCTGCTGGGATGGTGGCATTATCCTGACGGGCGCGCCGACCGTGAGCGCCTGCTGGCAGGCAGTTACGATTGCATTCTGCTGGCCGAGGCCGACGATATCGCCGGCGAATATCCGGAGTTGTTCTTCGAGGGAGTCCGGTGCGTTTCCCAGGCGTTCAAGGCGGTCAACACGCGTGTGGCGCTGCTTCTGACATCACGTCCGGGCAACACGTTCCGCGACACGCGGTTTCTGCGCATCGCCAACACGTTTTACCGGGTGGGAGACGGCTGCGGGCTGGAGGTGATCCCGGCGGCGTTCGCCTGGAACGAGACCTTGGCGCGCAACCGCATGGAGGGGAACTCGCCAATGCGGGCCCGTGCCAATGCGTTCCTTGCCGCAGCCACGGCCTTCTGCCAACTGACCGGATCGCGTTTCCCCAAAGGCGCACTGCATGCCGATTGGACCGTGAAGAAAACCACGGAGGTTCTGGCGTTGTCCGCGCGGGAAGCTGTCGAAAAAGCGCGCGTACGCAAACATTATGCCGGTGATTTTTCGGGAGTGGTGCGTGTGCAGCCGCGCGTCCGAAAACAGCTCATGGTATACGTGCCCAATGCGGCCGAGGACGATGTCCTGGGACAGAATTTACGTTTCATCCTGGATGCGGCCTGGCAAGAGTGCTTTTGGAAAACGCCCAAAGACTGGTATAGCGAGGGCTTTGACCGACACTCTCTGGCGTTTGATCTCGTATATGGCGACATGCAGCAGATTAGCATGTGCCTCGATGATAAATTGTTTACCTCGAGAGACGGCCGGCCAGCCGCTATGCCGGCACCGCTGGTGGCTGTGTTCCGCCGCAATCCAGCCGATGCCAAAGAAGGCTTGAACACCTTGAGAATGCTGGAGACTCTTTTGATCGAGGGTTACGATTATGCGAAAAAGAATGATCTGGTCTTTATCCCCTATCAGATAGCGTGGGCAAGGGCGCGTCAGGCAAATCCTAAACTGACTGAAACAATAGAAGCCGGCAAGGAGAACGACTGGCTGAACTTCATGTTGGCCAACATGATTTACACGGCTGTCACCGGGCGATACCAGATGCCTACCGAGAAACCCAAGCCGCAGCATGTCAACGCAGAGCATCCGCGCGGTTACCATGACCTCTGCGCCCGCATAGGCTATGAAACCGTCATGCAGCTTTCTTCCCTGCGGGAACCTTTGAACGCGGTGTTGTTGCGCAGCGAGAACTATCATGTCGATGAGCATACACCCGGCTTCGTGGGCGTGCGCTTACTGGACAAGCCCTCACAGGATGTGCGCGTCTTGTGTGCCGCCAGTGTGCCGGGCATAGTCGAACTGTCACAAGAAACACTGGTTTTCCGACCAGATGATTTTGACATAGAGCAGTCCGTGCGCATTACCCCAGCCACCAACACGCCAGCGGTTTTCTTCAACTTCATGGTCAACGCGCAATCTAATGACAACGGTGTCGACGGACGCAACGACCAGAAACCGTTCCTGCTGAATTATGACCCGGCCGCAGAGGGCACTTTGGATTTAGTGCCGGATACAGTTTCTGCGGCTGGCGGGTTCGCTGCTGTTTTGAAACCGACCGTACGTCCTTGCGAAATCGTGCGGGTCAGCGTCCTGCATCAGGGCCTCGTGACTGAAGAGCTTTATTTCAGCCCGCATGCTTATGATGGTGCGACGGTGCGCTTGCGTCCGACCGCCGAGGATTATGCCAAGAACACGCTGGATGTGAAGCTGATTGTGCAGTCGGAGGATCGCCGCTACGGCGGCCGGCAGTTCGATTTTGCCTTGCCGCTGGCCCGTGGGGCGCGAACTGTTCCCGTGGTGCGAATCACATCGCCCGCCGATGGCAGCGCGCTTGATGGGCCGGCTTTTGTCACGGCCACGGCAGAAGTCGTCGGCGCAACGGAAATCAGCGCACTGGAAATTTATCTGGGTCACAAGCGTCTGGGACGGGCCACCGCTTTAAAATTAGAGGTGGCAGTGGAGCAAGGCCCGCCGCAGTCCCGTCTGCCGGAAGGGCCCTACACGGTATGGGCCGAAGCCACGACCGCCGACGGCCTGGTCGTGATGTCAGCCCCCGCGACCTTCAGTGTCCGGGAACGAAGAAGGACGGCCGTTCAGTGAAAGCAAAATGCGGGCGTGTGAGTATGTGAGTGAAGGGGGAAGGGGATGATCGGGATTTCAAAGTTGTATATGGGCGCAGTCGAGGTATCGGATCCTTTGCGTTACGGACGCATGTCTAAGCGCCTGCCCAGCCACCTGCTGCAGTTTTCTGCCGACAAGAAACCGGTAGTGGTCTGGAATGTCACATCGCGCTGCAACCTTAAGTGCATGCACTGCTACGCCGCAACGCAAGGCGAGCCGCAGGAAATGGACACCGGCGAGGCTCTGGCTTTTATCGATGATGTGGCGGATTTCGGCAGTCCGGTGTTGCTTTTCTCCGGGGGTGAGCCTTTTGTGAGGCCGGATATACTGCAATTGGCTGGTCACGCAGCAAAACGCGGACTGCGCGTGGTCTTTTCAACCAACGGCACACTGATCGATGCCGCGTTGGCCGCCCGCATTAAAGAGATCGGGGTCTCCTATGTCGGTATCAGCATCGACGGCATGGAGAGCGTCCATGATCGCTTTCGCGTCTGCCCCGGAGCTTTCCAAAGAACGTTGGCAGGCATCCGGCACTGCCGCGAGGCCGGCGTGAAGGTCGGGCTGCGCATGACATTGACAAAGGACAACTTAGCTGAGGTTGACGCGGTGTTTGACCTTTTGGAAGCTGAACGCATACCGCGCATCTGTTTTTACCATCTGGTATATTGCGGACGCGGCGCGGAAATAGCCGCGCACGATTTGACGGCAGACCAGCGGCGCGAGGTTGTGGATCTGATTATTGACAGGACAGCACGTCTGCACGCGCAGGGTTTTCCGGCTGAGGTTCTGACCGTGGACAACCACTGCGACGGGCCTTATCTCTACATGCGCATGCTGCGCGAGGGGAATCCACGCGCCGCTGACGTGATGACGCTGCTGCGCATGAACGGCGGCAACAGCACCGGCAACGGCATCGCCTGCGTGAGCTGGGACGGCACCGTGTATCCCGATCAGTTCTGGCGCAACCAGCCGGTCGGCAACGTGCTTGAGAAACCTTTCAGTGTTATATGGGGCCATCCCGCGCCGGGTTCGCTGCTGACGCAGTTGCGTCAGAAGCAGGCGCATGTGACTGGCCGCTGCGTGGCTTGCCGTTTCCTGGATGTTTGCGGCGGTAATTTCCGGGCTAGGGCCGAAGCTGCGACAGGCGATTTATGGGGGGTTGACCCGGCTTGTTATCTTACGGACGAGGAGATTGCGCAGGCTGTTGATGACAAATAGTGAACATGGACACGGAGCCGCGCCCGGAATTGCGGCAAAGAAGCTCCCGCATGATCTGCGTATTATCGCTTGGGAGATCACGCGCCGTTGCCCGCTGTCGTGCCGGCACTGCCGTGCGGGTGCGCAGGACCGCGACTATGCGGGCGAGCTGACCACCTCAGAGTGTTTGCGTGTGCTAGACTCGATGTTGCCCGAGCTGCGCCCGATGATCATCTGGACCGGCGGGGAGCCGATGTATCGCCCGGACATATTGGAACTGGTGCGCGGCGCGTCAGAGCGCGGCTTCCGTTCGGTCATGGCGCCTTGCGGCACATTAGTCACTCGCAAGGCCTTGCAGGAGTTGAAAGATGCCGGCATCATGGCATGCAGCTTCAGCCTTGACGGCGCTACAGCCGCCACGCATGACGCTTTCCGAGGAGTTGATGGCGCATTTGCAAACGTGACTCGCGCAATGTCGATCGCCGCTGAGATCAACATGCCGTTTCAGGTCAACGTGACAGTTTCGCGCCTGAACAAAGAGGAGCTGCCGCTGATACGCGAGACCGCCGTCAGGCTGGGCGCAGGCACACTAGACCTTTTCTTTCTGGTGCCGGTGGGCCGCGGTTCGGCCCTGCGCGATTTGTCGCTTGCGCCGGAGGATACCGACTCGGTGCTGCGCTGGGCTTTTGAAATGGATGAGCAGGGGCCGATCCGGGTGCGCGAGACTTGCGCGCCGCAGGCGGTGCGCATCTGGCACGCGGCAGGCAGACAGGGACGTGCTCCCTCCGGGTGCATGGGCGGACGCGGTTTCGCTTTTATCTCGCATACCGGCGTACTGCAGCCGTGCGGGTTCCTGGACGTGGACAGCGGCAACCTGCGCGAATACGGGTTTGATTTCAAAAAGGCCTACTGCCACTCCAAAGTTTTCAACGACCTTCGGCAGACCGAGCGTTACGGCGGGGCATGCGGTGTCTGCGGTTTCCGCCAAGCGTGCGGCGGTTGCCGCGCCCGCGCCTATGCCGCCACCGGCGATTACATGGCCTCCGAACCGAGCTGCCCTCTGGCGGCGCGCTAATCCTGCTTGAAATTCACCGGCTCGATGTGCCATATGTCGCGCGCGTATTCTAGCACGGTCCGGTCTGAAGAGAACCTCCCCGCGCGCGCAACGTTGAGCAGCGCCTTGCTGTCCCATTTGCGCTTCTGGCGGTACAACGCCTCAACCCGGTCCTGGGTTTCGAGATAATCACGCAGGTCAGCCAGGATCATATAGTGATCGTTGTAGTCGAGCAGAGATCTGATTATCGGCGTAAACAGGCCGGGGTTAAGCAGGCAGAACACGTTGCGCCGGATCATGTCGATGGCACGGCGCAGCTCTGGGTCCGCATGGTAAATCGCGCGTGAGGAATAAGCGGGACGCAGCTCCTGGACCTGTTCGACGCGTAAGCCGAAGATAAACATGTTGTCCTCGCCGACCTCCTCGCAGATTTCCACGTTGGCGCCGTCCAGGGTGCCTAGTGTCAAGGCACCGTTCAGCATCAGTTTCATGTTGCCGGTTCCCGAGGCTTCGGTTCCGGCCAGCGAGATCTGCTCGCTGACATTCGCCGCCGGGATGATTTTCTCGGCCAGAGAGACCCGGTAGTCGGGAAGGAATACCACGTTCAGTTTTTCTCTGACGCGCGGGTTGCCGTTAATCACATCTGCGATGCCGTGGATCAGGCTGATGATCAGTTTGGCAAGCGTGTAGCCCGGTGCCGCTTTGGCCGCGAAAATAAAGACACGCGGATGCGGATCATACGTCGGATCCTCGATCATGCGGTTGTAGAGGATGATGATATACAGCACCAGCAGAAGCTGGCGTTTGTACTCGTGGAGGCGCTTTACCTGCACGTCAAAGATCGCTTCGGGCGAAACAACTATGCCGGTTGTGTCCCGGATATAATCCGCCAGAGATGCCTTGTTATCCTGTTTGACCGCGCGGAAGCGGTCGAGGAAGGCCTTGTCGTCCTTAAAAGCCTCAAGTTGTTTCAGACGCGACAGATCAGTGATCCATTCCGCGCCGATGGCTTCGGTGATAAGCTCCGCCAGTTTCGGATTGGACTTGAGCAGCCAGCGCCGTTGCGTTATGCCATTGGTCTTGTTTGAAAACCGCGAGGGGTAAAGATCGTGGAAATCTTTGAAAAGCGACTT
>JAQVQN010000100.1 GCA_028701555.1 Kiritimatiellia bacterium
CCGAAGATACGGGAGATGCTGTTTCTTCGCGCCGTGGAACCAAGCTTCCGAACAAGCACACCCTCCGGCAAGATTAATTTCCTCTTTGATAATGTCGTTTCCGGTCGCGACCGCCGCGTCCAAAAGGTCCCTGCGCCCCGTCACCTCGAAATATTCGAGCATCCCCTGATAGCAGCTCATCATCTCGTAGGCTTTCCAGCGGTTGTGTTTCATCACGTATGCGCCATGGTTCTCCGGCTTGTTGCCATAACCGTTGCGGTCTGCGACGGAAACGCCTTTCAATGCGAGGTCGAGCAACCGCGGGCCGTCTTCAGCTTCGGTCATGTCCTTGACGAGATAAGCCGCGAAATCGAGATACTTCTGGTCCTGAGTTCTTTTGTAAAGCCACATCACCGGCTCTAGGATAGACGAACTCGCATAGCCGGACCAGTTGCCAGTCTGGTAAAGATGTTTGCCGCGCTTTCCTTCGGGCCCCAACTCGGCAATCACGTAGTCGCAAACCCTTTTGCACGCCTCTAGGACTTCCGGTGACTTCGTCGCATCGTAGTAGTGCATGAGCCCCATCATGGTGTATTTCATGCCCCAGACATCCCAACCCTCGCCGCAACGCAATTCATCAGGATAGTTGCCAATGTATCCGTTCGCCTCCTGACTCGCGAGCATGCGTTCTATGCCGCGGTCAATCGCAACCCGCAGCTTCTCTGATCCGCAATACGCGAGATATGGTACCGCCGAATGCATGTACTTGCCCCAAAACTCGGTCTGCCACCAGCCTTTCGTCTCTGTCTTCTCCAAAAACGGTGCCGTTATGTAATCGACATCCGTTCCGATCACATGCTGTTCTATCATCGTATCCAGCCGTTCGCCAAGCTGCCCTTTGAGTTGCACGTCACCAATGCCCTTCAACGAATCAGCGACTGCGGTAAACACACAAATCGCAGTAAAAATAAAAATGCTTTTTTTCATGAGGCTTATTATATCAACATACGCATTTGCATTTCCACAAAATGATCTCATTTTTTGCGCAAGTGCAAAAGAAACGCTAAATGGCGGTAACGACCTTCGTGTAGGCTTATTGAGAATGCAGCTTTGGTTTCTCTCAAGGCGAGCTTGTGCGGCGGCGGCGGCACTGTTAAGATATTGCACTGATTTGAAAAAAGGTTTGTGCCGACGGCTGAATTGAGAAGGGAGCTCTCTATGCGTGGCAGGATGGCACCGGCCATATTTCTGGCTTTCTGCGCGGCTACGGCCTGCGCTGGTGAAAGCGGTAAAACCGCGTATTTGTCGATCATACCTTCCGCCCGCTTTATCCTCCAAGTAGGTGTGCTGGTTTTTGCAGCGAAAATGGGCGGGTGCCTCTTCAGCCGCTGGCGGTTGCCTCGCCTGTTGGGCGAACTTGCAGCAGGCGTGGTGATTGGCCCCCACTTGCTCGGCGGACTGGCCGTGCCGCTGTTCCCCGGCGGTCTGATGAGCGATGCCTTTGATTTTTTCGGAGCGCAAAGTCCTGTCGCTGGCATTGTGACCATCTCGCTCTTGGTCTTCTTTTTCCTGACGGGGCTGGATACGGACATCCGGCATTTACGACAAGCTCCAAAAGTCAGCATAGCAGTCAGTTTGGGAGGCTCATTGTTATGCTTTCTGTTCGCCCTCGCCATATTGGTGCGGGGTATTGGCCTGAACATTGCTCCGTCTTGGCACTGGCTCACCCCACAAGCCTTATTGGTAAGCACGGCTGTTTCAGTGACCTCTCTCGGCATGCTGGCCAAAATGTTGGCGGAAAGCCGGCGGTTGGAGTCACCTGCGGGCACGGTCGCGCTCACTTCCGCAACGGCCGACACGGCCGCAGGACTTTTTATGTTCACGGTCTTCTCTGGTATGCTGGCGGAGGCCGCCAGCGGCGCGGCCCTGACCGTGAGCTTGATGTTTGGCATGGCAATTCGCACCGTCATCGGGGTCGGTCTGGTTTTTTTGTGCGGATTCCCGATCGCCCGTTTCGTGAATAATCTGGCATTGCGTGATAAAAACTTCACCAGTGCCTTCGCGGTCTCCGCTGCCTGCCTGCTGATTGCGGGCGGAGTGATGGGGATCATGGGTCTCTCGGTCATAACCGGCGCTTACGTGATGGGACTAGTCTTTTCGACCACCGACCTACGCCATGAGATACGCGAGCGCCTGGATTTTGTCAGCGTTGTGCTGATACCTGCCTGTTTTACAGTGGCTGGCATGCAGATTGACCCGCGTGTCTTAGGTGACCCGGCAGTGCTTATCGGCGCGTTACTTTTCGTCGCAGGAACTGTGCTGTCCAAAGCCGCCGGCTGTGCATTGCCGGCCTTTGTCTCCGGACTGGACGCATTGGGATACCTGCGGGTGAGCTTGGCAACCTTGCCGCGTGGCGAAATCTCCATGTCCTTACTGGTGGCGGTTATGCTCATGACTCCATTGCCACCAGCTCTGCTCTTAAGCGCGGTGCTGCTGGTGGTTCTGACTTGCACGGCAGGACCGACTTTAGCAGATCGAGGTTTCGCCAAAAACGGCTCTGGCACACGCCGGCCATTATCTGTCACGGACACGGTCAAGATCGCATTCCGCTTCCCCAGACACCAAGCGGCACTGCTCATGACCAAACGCGCGGTTGAGATTTTTGAGGACGACGGTTTCTACGCGCAACGCCTGAACCGTTACCAGATACTCTACCGAATCAGCCGCGAGTCGCAGGTAATACACCTCAAAAGCCAAGAGGGCGAGGTGGTTTTTGAGTGCTCGGAACGCGAACGACCTTTGGTCAATGCGGTCATGATGGAACTTTCTTCAGGTTTGGAGCAGAGCCTCCGCGAGTTGCAAAAACCGTTTGATGACGTTTTGCTGCGTAAAAACATGCAGCAGTCCGAATCCGTCGTTGATGCAGCACCTGCAATAGCAATCCTTAAAAACCGCTTCACGCGTGGCACCCTGAAACCACGATTGCTGGCCACAACTAAGCAAGGAGCCATCTCTGAACTGGTCTCATTGCTATATGACAACGGTTTGGTTATGGACCGCGAACGCGCAGTTCAGGCGGTATACGAACGTGAACAGGGGCTGTCCACAGGGCTTGAGTTCGGTGTCGCCATTCCGCATGCGCGCACCGACGCGGTGGCGCGGCTGGTATGCGCAATCGGACTTAAAAAAGAGGGTCTGAATTTCGACGCAGTCGACGGCTGTCCCACACGAATTGTGGTGCTGGTGCTGGCCCCAGATAACGCGGCCACGCCACAATTGCAATTGATCGCGCATTTGTGCCGGATGCTGGACGAGCGGGGCCGCGCCGCGCTGCTGGCCTGCGATACAGCGGATGACATGCTGGCGATGCTGACCGATGGCCACGGACAGCGTCTCGGCGGCGCAGCCAAACCACTAGGCAACAGTAGAACCGTAACTAACTCTGTCACAGCTTCCCCTCTGGCGGTGTGCCTCCAATGGCCAAGTATCGCTCTGGACTTTGCACCGCCGGACCAGCGCCAGGCTTTGCCACTGCTGCTGGCCTTGTGTGCTCGTGCAGGAGCGGTCAGCAGTGCCGATGAAATCCGCGCGGCATTGCAGCGGCTGCCCGCGCCTAAACCTGAA
This sequence comes from Kiritimatiellia bacterium, assembly GCA_028701555.1. Classification (GTDB taxonomy): domain Bacteria; phylum Verrucomicrobiota; class Kiritimatiellia; order RFP12; family UBA1067; genus JAQVQN01. Next base: position 3,604 of record JAQVQN010000100.1, read on the forward strand.
CCATTTACGGAAGATGCTGCCGTTTTCAGCATGGAAACCCGTCACGTGTACCGCGCGGTTATGGCAATCGGCATCAGTGCCGCAGGTGTCACTTGCGCTTGCGGCCAAGTCTGCAGAGTCTGCGCCCTGGTGCTATACCCCCCTTCCGCAGCGTCAGAAGCGCAGAATATCATTGCCGCCCTACGTCATTCGTTATCAAGACAGAACATGGCTAAATTGCTGGCTGCAAAGAGCAGTAAAGAGGCTCGCGATCTTTTGCTGTCACCAACTCAACCCTGACTTGGCACGACTCGACTGAACCCCGAGTGCATCGTACAGCATGCACACTTATGATTGATTTTTTTTGTTTTTGATCGTTTTTGCAAATGACAATCCGCCCGCAGCGTGGTATATTTATTACTTTCTTGGTTTCAAGCGCCCCTGCTTTGCCTTTACTCGGTTCGGGGCAGAACTAGTTCAAAACTTTGGAGACATTATGGCTCAAGCAGTTATTTTTCCGAAACTTGGTCAGACCATGGAAGAGGGCGCCATTGTCAAATGGCTGAAAAAAGAGGGCGACTCTGTAGCCAAGGGTGACATTCTCTTTGAGATAGAAACCGACAAGGCCAACCTTGAGGTCGAGAGCTTTTTCGAAGGCGTGCTTTTGAAGATTTATGTTCGCGAGGGTGTCACGGTTCCCGTGAACACTGTGGTGGGCTATGTCGGGTCCGCTGGTGAGAAGGTTCCGCCGCAACCGCCTCCGCCTGAGTCTGCGCCTGCCCAACCGCCTGCCCAACTGCCTGCCGCCGCAACACCCGCCGCACAGGCTCCAGCGCCAACATCGGCTGCCGCGCTAACCCAACCACAACCCAAGGTAGCACCAGCTCAACAGATGCCAAAACCTGTAACTGCGCCCGCAGTTGCGGCACTGCCTGCCGTTCCGGTTCCGGCCGCACGCCTGGTGATCTCTCCACGCGCGAAGGCGTTGTCCCGCGCCTGTAGCATCGATCCCTCGCGCATAAAAGGCAGCGGGGCCAACGGCCGCATCGTCGAACAGGACGTGCGCTCCTATCTCGATGCGTCGGGCTATAACACCCTACGCATCGCGCCAGCCGCCAAACGTCTGGCTTCGCAGAACAGTATCGACATCCTTACTGTTCGCGGGTCAGGAGACGGAGGCCGGATCATGACCGAAGACATCAAACGCGCGATCCGACGCAAACCTGTAGCGCTCACTCGCATGCGTCAAGTCATCGCACGTCGATTGGTGGAGAGCAAACAGACCATCCCGCACTTCTATGTTACGGTCAAGGTTGACATCACGGATTTAATGGGATATCGCACAAACATCAAAGCCCAAGGCATAAACTACAGCGTCAATGACTTTGTGCTAGAGTCTGTGATCCTGTCGCTGCAAGAATTCCCAACAGTCAACTCCGTAACCGATGGCATCAACGTCTCGTGGCACGGAGATGTCGACCTTGGAATGGCTGTCAGCGTTGAGAACGGCCTGGTAGTGCCGGTCATACGTGCCGCGCAAACCCTTACAATGGCCGAGATGAAGGCGCAAACCAAAGTTTTGGCAGAGAAAGCACGCACCGGCAAACTCACACCGGATGAGATGGTCGGCAGTTCTTTCACAGTCTCCAACATGGGCATGCTCAATGTCGACCAGTTCACCGCCATTATCAATCCTGGCGAGGCTGGAATACTTGCCGTTTCCAGCGCCCGGCAGACACCCGCTGTGATAAACGGTGAGATCAAGATCCGCACTCTGATGGCCATCACCCTCTCGGCCGACCACCGTATCGTGGACGGTGCTACTGGTGCGGCATTCGTTAACGCGATCAAGGACAAACTGGAAGACCTCAACCTCTGGAAATCCCTGATCGCCTGACCCCCAACTCTTCAATTCTTAACTCTTCTCTCTTAACTATTAACTTCTTAACTCTTAACTTCTTATGTACGACTATGACGTTATTGTAATCGGCGCTGGCCCGGGCGGATACCCGGCCGCAATCCGGGCCGCACAGCTCGGCAAAAAGACTGCCATCATCGAAAAAGAGGCTTTCGGAGGCACTTGCCTCAACTGGGGCTGCATACCGACCAAGACCCTTATTGCCTCTGCTGAACGTTACCACCACGCCAAAACATCTAAGGACTTCGGCGTGACGTCCAATGGCGTGTCGTTTGACTACTCCCGGATGATCGGGCGCAAAGCCGAAATCGTCAAGAAGCTCAGTAGCGGAGTGCGCATGCTACTTAAATCCAACGGTGTCGAGATATTCGAGGGCATGGCCCGCTTCGAGTCGGCCGAACGCATCTCAGTGTCTCAGCCTGACGGCAGTCGCCGCTGGCTCAGCGCTGCTTCAATCATCATCGCGGCCGGCAGCGACTCGGCCATGCCGGGCTTCCTGCCCAAGAGCAGCCGCGTCCTCGAAAGCCGCGCTTTTCTCGACCTTACGGAACTGCCCAAGAACCTGCTGGTGCTGGGCGGCGGTGTGATCGGCTGCGAATTCGCCTGCATGGCTGCCGCATTGGGCTCAAAGGTGACTGTTGTTGAGATGCTGGAAGACATTGTCATGATTCTGGACGCTGACGTTCGCCGCGTGCTGCGCAAACGCATGGAAGAAATGGGCGTGAAGTTGCTTACTGGTGCGCCGCTGACCGACATCGCGGCAGACAAGAACAAGGTCACCGGACGGTTCAAAGACCAGACTCTCTCCGGCGACGTTCTGTTGGTGGCTGTAGGACGCAAGCCCAACACCGCCACGCTTGACCTAGACCGCGCCGGCATCAAGACCGATACGCGCGGCACCATTCCCGTCGATAACCAAGGCCGCACAAACATCCCTTCTGTCTTCGCAATCGGCGACCTCGTCTCCGGTTCCATCCAGCTCGCGCACGCGGCGACCCAGCAGGGCATCGCCGCAGCAGAGGCTGCGTCCGGCCTGCGCTCCAAGGTCGAGCCGATCTGTCCCTCCTGCATCTTCACATCTCCCGAGATCGGTCTGGCTGGTCTCAGCGAAGCCCATGCCGCCGCGAAACGCATACAGATCAAGACTGCGCTGTTCCCTTTCTCGGCACTTGGCAAGGCCATGGCGGCAGGCGAGACCGACGGATTCGTCAAATGGATCGCGGATCACGAGACCGGACAACTGCTGGGCGCTCAGGCTGTGGGTTGCCACGCCACGGAACTTATCGCGGAAGCCGCCTTGGCCATCCGTAACGAGCTGACAATCGACGAGGTAGCCCATACCATCCACAGTCACCCGACCATGTCGGAGGCGTGGATGGAAGCGGCACACGCCTTCCACGGCAACTGCATCCACCTGCCCAAACGCGCGGCCCGCTGACGCCGCAGCTTCACTACCCGAGCTTTTGGACTTGAACCGTGGCGTTTAACCGCAAAGAGCACAGAGAATCCTTTCTCGGTGCTCTTAGTTGCCTCTGCGGTTGATTTACCAACGCTTTTAGGGTTATCGGCTCGTAAGCCAATACAACGTTCATTTTGGCCACAACAATAAGACCGCCATGGCGGCAAAGAAAAACCCTAGCAGGATTTTGACCGCCACCAGATTCTTGCGGCTCCATGTGATCAGCGACTTGAGTTCCATGCCGCGATGAAAACAGACAAAGACCACCGCCAGCGGCAAAACAAAAAGCAGGTTGTAGATGATCAGCAACACCCATATGCAGAAATCGGTGCAATCCTGCTTCAGCATATACATAAGCACTGGCACGTAGCTTTGGCCTGTGCAAACGCTTTCCAGCACAGTCACGCCGGCACCGGTCACTAGCCCGCCAAGCACCGGCCCGCCCCACCCCAGCCTGCTGTTCATAAACCTGTGAATACGCTCTTTGGTCTTTTTTGGAATCTGCAGCGTCACGTCAGAAGGTCGCTGTGACTTGCGGAAGCGCAAGGCGTCACGGCAGGACAGGAATGCCAACGGCAGCATGCACAGGCCCAGTATAATTTCCACCACTTTTTTGGTCAGCGCGAAATTCGGTGCCTGCCTAAAAGCATACATAACCCCTAAGCCTAGAGCCGTGTAAACCAGAAAAGATGCCGAAATGAAAGAAACCCCAACCAGCAGACGTGTTCGCCTGGAGGCTTTGGTCACTACCAGAACACTCATGAAGAAAATCAGCGTGGATATCGCACAAGGGTTTAATCCATCTAAAAGACCGCCTATAGCCACCACCGAAAAAGTCATCCCTCCCGCCCTCTGCCGCACGATCTCGACCTTTGCATCCTCGTCATCTGTGTCGAATGGCGAACGCGGAAACTTCCA
>JAQVQN010000101.1 GCA_028701555.1 Kiritimatiellia bacterium
TTGTGTAGCCGTTGTTCGGCCCCATGTTCTGCATCAGCATCGGCCGGTCCTGCGCGACGTCGGCGTGCGCGAAATTGCCGACGAAGAGGTCGAAGTAGCCGTCCTCGTTGAAATCGCCCCAGCAGGAGCCGATCGTGTGGCCGCGGTCGTTATACACGCTGCCGATTCCCGCCACGCCTCTGGCCGTCGCCACATCCGTGAAAGTGCCGTTTCCGTCGTTGAGCCACAGGTTGTTCTCGCGCAGGCGGTAGCAGGAGACATAGATGTCCAGATCGCCGTCCTGATCGAAGTCGCAGGCTGTGGCGCCGCGCGCGCGGTTGTTGGTGGTCGCGTTCAGGACGGTCATAGAGAACGCGGCGCCGGCGTTGTTCATCAGGATCGCGTCAGGGAATCCGGACGGATCGCTATAACTCAGCTCGTACCCCGTCACATAGAGATCCAGCCAGCCGTCATTGTCCCAGTCGCCCCACACGGCCCCCTGCCGGGTTGAGCTGTCATAAATGGTCTCGCCGTTGATGACAGCGGGCGGCAGCAGCGGCATGACGGAATGGTTGTGATAGGTCGTGAAATCGGTTCCGTCACTGTTGTTGAGTCGATCCAGATATCCGCTGCCCAGCCAGATCAGGCGGTCGAGCAACCCGTCGTTGGTGTAATCGCCCCAGACGTAACTGACGGACGCTTTGCCGACATAGACCGCATGACCGTCGCCGTCGTTCCGGTATAAGAAACTCCCGTTCCTGACGTCGACGAACCCGTCACTGTTGAAATCCACCAGCGAGACGCTGTCGCTGCCGTTTGACATCACGCCGCCCGGGAACCAGGTCGCCGTTCCGTCCACAAACCCCGCTTGCGCGGAGAGCATCAGCACACTGACCAAACAGGCCGCCATCAAAAACTTTAATCTCATCCGATTTTTTCCTTTGAAAACGCCGGACAGCCCCCCGTCAATACACCCGGATCAGTGTGCCGCCGAGACGTTCACGCACCTCAAGCCGGTGGTAATCGAAGCAAATCCATCCGGTTGTCGCGTCGTTGTAGCGCAACGTCAGCTTGTTCTGGCCCGCCTGCAGATACTCCGGATCGATACGCACGGTGATGACCGTGCCGTTGGGCTGCCCCGGCAGACTCTGTACGACCGTGTCATTGACCAGCACCTGCAGCATATGCGCTGCATCCCCCCCGCCCTGATTAATAAGCTTCGTCGTGTAGGTGAACGCATAGTTTCCGGCCAGTTCAGCCGACAGCGGGAACAGCAGATTGATGTCTTTCTCCCCGCCGATGACTACCGCGCGCTCAAGCGCCTTCAAATTCGGATTCGTGATGTAAAAATTCTCGGGTGCAACATATTCATCCTCGAATTCAGCGAAATTATTGTCCGCCACGCCGAGCTGCCAAGAGCCGCCGATCTCGACGCAGTCGATGCCGATCCACGATGCGCCGTCGTAACGCAGGGTGACGCTGTTCGTGCCAGCCACAAACTGTTCAGAGGGTATAAACCAAGATATCTGTCCGGATTGAGCCGTTTTGACATCATTGGTCGTACTGTTGACGATCAGCTTGAGGCTGCCGCCGGTGGTCGTGTCCACATGCACCACCTGATCCATCTGCGCCTGCAACGCCGTCATCGGCACCTTGAGCGTCACGCTCCGACGCGCAGTCGTCAGCGCGCGCCGCATGGTGTGCCACGGAGCGTTGACCGTATATTCATCCGTTGTCTCATATTCAGAACGCAAGTCGTTCAAACTGCCGTTGTTTATACCAACCCGGAAGGTGGCCGGATGTGTCGCGCGCAGCGCCTCGTAGACCTCACCCTCGGTAAGCGCCCGGTTCCAGACCGCCAGATGGTTAACGGCTCCCTTGAACCCGCGCTTGGCGTTGTCGGTGGTACTCAGCTCCCCATACAGATATTCGCAGCCCACGCGCGTGGTGGTGGTCGCGGTCGCGGGAATAATGTTGCCGGTTTGAGTCGTTTTGGTCGGCGTACCGCCGTCCGGCCAGAGGTAACAGGTCACTGTGTCCGAGGTGCCGTTTTCCTGTATCACCAGCGCGATGTCGTACCATTTGCCGATCGTTAGAGCGGCACCCAGAGAGGTGGCTGAACCGTGCGTGCTATAGACTCGCGGGTAGCCGCTGTCGAAATAGAAGATCCATCCGTTGCTGGTCCCGAAACCATTGAAATAGAGCTGCGACAAGGACATGGTGCTGAAAGCACGGCCGTCCCAGCGCAGGCGCGTCACCAGCGTGGCCGATCCGGGAACGCTGAAATTACTGACCTGGAAGGCCGCAGGCCAGCAGGCGGTGGAGTTGGCTGTCGGGTTGAACAGCATCGACTTGCCGCCGTACAGCACGCCGCCTGAAGGACTCGCTTCGTCTGTAGTCCACTGCGGCGAACCCACCGGTCCGCTAACAGATGAAGCGTGATGGGCCGTGCCGTCCCAGGCGCACTGATCCTTGATCTCGCCGACATCCGCCTTGTTGTCGCTGTCCGCGTCATAGTCGAAATGCCACCAGGCCGCGACATCGTCGTACACGCCGCCCGCCGCGCTCTGAACCATGAACAGCGCCGTGAAGACACTCGCCAAACCGCAAGTTATCGCCTTTCTTATCTTTTGCATAATTAGTCCCTTTCTTAAAAGTGATGCTATGATAAACCAAATAGTGTCACCCAGTCATGTCGCTAAAAGTAGTGACAGCGCGAGAAGGGCACAAGGAGACCGTAGGAAGGAAAAATGCGGAAGGAAGGGTTGACCGCATCGCGATTCGACTGGGGAACAATGAGAGGCGTCGCGTTTGTGAAGCAGGCACGGATCAGCACGTATGAACCCGTCTTCCATCTCAAGCAGAAGATCCAGCTCTAACCCGTCGTGTGTGCGCAGGAAACACGGCGCGGCGGGGATCTGCTTACAACCCGATGTCAGGATGATCAGAGTCCAGTTTTGTTTTCACCTCGACAAGAATTGAAATCCGGTTGCGTTCTGCCGTTAAAACACGCAATATATACAAATTGTTTGGGTGTTATGTTTTCAAACCGATATGTCGGCAATAATGGACACGTGCCCACGCTTGCCAATATCGACTTATAGGCCGGAAAAGACAGTTACTTGATGATTACCATTAGACGACCCATTGTTGTTTCCAGCGGCGAACGGGTGCGTCTCACAGTCGATATTGATGTCGACGGTGAAACGCGGAACGTTTGGTTTGAAGTGGCTGCCGAATACCGCGATTACCTATGCCACGAGCGTGCTGACGCCTTTGTGATCGGTCTCTTGTACTGGTCTATGCTGCATCACCACGATATCGTGTGCGAAGCACCGATCGGCGAAGATCTGATTTTCCAAATCCGCACCTACCTGATACCCGCCTTGGCGAATAACAGCGCTGCACTACACCCCACTGTTATTACCGCAGAGATCGACTCCGGCACCTTACCGAACGCTGGCGCCGTCGGAACCGGCGTATCCTGCGGAGTGGACAGCTTCCACGCGATCTCCGCTCAAGCAAACTCACCCTATCCCAGTATGCGTCTGACTCACCTTGCGCTGAATAATGTCGGCTCTCACGGGGGCGGATCAGAAGGCCGCAGAAATTACGAAAAACACCGGCAGCACGTTCAAGCCTTCTGCAAAGAATACGGGTTCAAACTTGTGCTCAGTGACTCAAACATAGCCGATGTGTTTGAACAGAACATGCTCGTGACCCACACTTACACCAGTGCTTTCGCTATCTACGCCTTGCAGAAATTCTGGCGCAGATACTTTTACGCATCGTCCGGATTCGGACTCGAATCCTTTTCTCTGACCAACAGCCAGCATTTCTCATCAGCGCGCTATGAACTCATACTTCTGCCAACCTTCTCTACCCCTTCACTCCAAATCTACTCGGAAGGCCCCAACCTGCGCAGGCTAGACAAGATACGGGCCGTGGCCCAATACGAGCCCGCTTTTCGATACCTGAACGTCTGCGGCCGCTTCCCGAGCTGCAACAAGTGCCGTAAATGCAAGCGTACTTTGCTCGAACTTTATGCCATCGGGCAACTGGACAATTTTTCGGCCTGTTTTGACCTCGCCCATTTCCGCAAACACCTTGATTGGTACATGATTCGCTTTCTCTCCAAGTATTGGCAGCATGACACCTTTTACGTGAACATGTACCCGCTGCTGAAGGATAAGATCTCGCTGAAAGTATGGCTCTTGGCCTTTTTGCGCTGCGGCCCTCACGCCATGTTTAAAAACATTAAAAACAAACGGAAATTACGCGGTAAGCCGCGTGTGCCAGCCACATGTTAGCAGCTCCGTAAACCTTCCCCGCCTGCCGCATACAGCGCAGGCTCCAAATCAACGAAAGGTAACCACTATGCGACTCTTGATGGTCGACAATTTGCAGTTGCGTCAATACGGAAACCTGAAGATGGGGCCCGGCATGAAACTCAGTTGCGGTGCCATTCGCAACAATTGGCGCTCAACCACGTTTAGCGACCGCGATATCGCCCGTTACATCGCGCCTTTAGGCATACGTAAACTAGGCGGCCACCTCGCCAATAAAAAGCTTGTCACTACAGCCATAAACTTCCGCCCCGACATTCTTTTCATCGGACATTGCGACTATATCCGCAACTGGGCTCTCGAAGAGATTCGTGCCACCTTGCCGCACATACGCATGGCGCACTTCAATGTGGATCCCATTTGGATGGACTGGCATGTCCAGCAGATACAGGAGCGGATGCACTCGACCGACGCTATCTTTGTGACCACTGGCGGCGAATCCCTAAAGCGTTTCTGCACCGGTAAAAACGTGGTCGCCTACATGCCCAATCCCTCAGAGCCATCTATGGAGGTCGAGGACAATTCGAAAAAAACCGAGTTTGCCCATGACCTCCTCTTCTGCGGCAAGGAAATCGCCGGGGATGACCGGAATGACTTTCTCAAATCTGTGGAGCAAACATTGGCGGGAAAGGTGCGCTTAGGTATCTTCGGAATGTTCGGTTATCCACCTGTTTGGGGAGCGCAGTATGAAAAAACCTTGGCCGAAAGCAAGATGGCGCTGAACCTGAACCGCAATGAGGGCTGGCCGCTGTATTCCTCAGACAGGATCGCGCATTTGATGGGCAGCGGTCTGTTAACCTTCCTCAGTGGCCGCGGTAGCATGCAGAAGTTTTTCAGCGATAACGAAGCAGCCTTTTTCAATAACGCCAACGACCTATGCGAAAAGGTCTTGCATTATCAGGAACACGACGATAAACGGCGGCTGGTTGCGGCTGCCGGGCGAAAACGCTACCACCAATTGTTCAATAGCCAGCGGGTACTGAACTTCATGGTCGAAACCCTCCTAGAAGAACCCTATTCTGAAGGATACGAATGGGCTGACCACGTGTACCGGTAAACCCTGCTAACGCCAGGCATCCCGCACCCAGTTGACGGGCGGCAGGCTCTTATAAACCTTCTTGTACCACGGCGCATCCCACTTGCCTGCGGCCAACTCCTCTGGCGTAGGATGGCCTGTGCAAACCACGATCTTGGCGTCCTTGTACTGCCTTGGCTGCATGAACAGCCGAAAAGGCCACGGATGCAGGCAATGCACCTTAAACTGCCGGATCCACTCGTCCGGCCAGAAGTCCATGCTGGAAATGGTGTTTGAAATGAAGGTCTGGGAATTGCTGTACTGATCGCGCATTGCCTGCGGATCAGCAAGCAGACGCTCCAAAACATCGGGATGCGAACCAACCGTGAAACGAAAAACAGATGTGTTTCCGATACGGCGGCCCGGTGTCGTGAAGTTACGCATCACCATGTAATCCGACTGCCCTTGATAGGTGAAGAAATCGTCGAGCGACCCAGTGATAATGATGTCTAAATCCAAGAAAAGCAACTCTCCCGTCAGATCCGCCACCTCTTTTGCCCACAGCGAGACCTTGCGCCAACCGCCGTTTTTCATGTGGCGCGGCAGATCAAGCACCGGACAGGGCCGAATCTCCACTGCTGGATTAATGCCCTCCGGCTCGTTAGTCAGACAGTACAGCTTAAAAGGCGGCTGAGTATAACGCGCGATCATGTTATACAATCGGTTCACGTATTCCGCTGTATAATAGGTTCCCCACTTCATGCATACGATCTGTTTCATTTCTACACCTCACCTTCTTTGAAAAATATTTCCCTTAGCCTTTTAAGATACCGCGAACAACGCCGCCTCACCTTGAGGCGCACATATAGTTTGCTAAACGATAGCCCGGGAACCAAAGCCCTGCCATACGGCTCGAAATCCACAATACGCAAACGAAATTCCTCGGGGCCGGTCCATTGCACCATCAAGTTGGGCGGATCGTAAAAACACACCGCATGCTCCGCCAGTCGGCTGAAAAGGTCGGCCGCAGCCAGATAAAGACGCCTGCGCAACGTCAAGCTTTTCGCCCGTCCTATTTCCGATATCAACCGCCGTATCGCCGTGCCATCCGCGTTCTGAATGTAACTTTCCACTACACCCCAACCGCGTTTGCGCGAGAATACCATCCTCATTTCTTCCGGAAAAACCTCAAACAGGTCAGGCGGCAACCTCTTTCTCAAATGTCCGTGGTATAGAGTTTCATGATAGTTCACATTGAACCAAAGGCAGAAGCGTGAACAGAATATGCTGAAACGCACACTGGGTTTTGTCTTCTTAGTATATTCGCTAGGCGTTCGGTAAAACTTAACGCACCCCGGTTGACCAGGCACCCTGAAACAGCAACGCCGACTCCCTTCGCCGATCCGCTCGAGATTATCTTCATCCACTTTTATGATTAACTCATCAGCCGAACTCATGTCGGCAATATATCACCACCGTTGTTCAGCCGACAAGCTAGAAGCGTGGCTCCCGCGCACTTCAGGCAGTTGAACCTGATGCATACGGATTATGAAATCAGAAATTATGATTTGCCAATGCCGCAAAAATATTACCATGTGTGCCGGCCTTTCGACATGCAGCCCCCCGGCAAGGTGAACCCGCAAAAGGCCATTAAAACCATGATCGCAACCAAAGGTCTCGAACCGTCACTTAAAAGGCTACAGCAAAAGTGCCTTGTCTTGCCAAACTCTTTACGGAAAAAGAGCCATCAGGGCATCGGCGAACAGACTCATGCCGAAAGGATCGGGATGGTTGATGTTGTTCATCATCAGGGTCGAATAAGGTGTTCCCTGCCGCCATAACCGCCCCCAGCGCAATGATGCGTCGGCCAGTGCGATATTGTTATCAGCGGTGAACTTGCGCAGAGCCTTGACGTACGCGCGCGGGTCATCGTCAATTTCCTTTTCGGCTGTCAGCCCCATCCAGTCCGGACGCACGTAGTGCGGAGTCAGTATCATCCACTCGGCACCGATCTCCCGAAACTCGTCACGGATGCGCCCGTAACGCTCATAGACCTGCGACTCTGTGAACCACGCGTCGTTGACGAACTCCGATACAATCAGGTCAGGACGCACATCCAGAACCTTCTCCCTGTAATTGTGGGGACTCCCGGGCGGCTCGTTGCGGTAGCTTTCCGTGTTGCGCCCGCCCCAAGCCTCGGTCAGCATCTCAATCTTCGCCGTCGGGAACCGCTCGCGCAGCCGCCGCGCGAACTGCTCCTGCCACCGGTTCGTGTCACGATCCGGCAGATATCCGGCATCTGTCACGCTGTCGCCCCAAGCCAGTATGCGCACGGTTTCGCCAGCTTTGAGTTTGGCCATGGTTTTAGGCGTCAGCCGCTCCGCAGCGTTCGGCGAGGTCTTCGGGTTTTCTGGGTAAGCCTGCTCCATCACGGTGAAAAGACTTTT